>DASYXZ010000211.1:0-16593 GCA_035934315.1 Terriglobia bacterium
AACGCGCCTGGCGATTTTTTCCGCGTCCAAAAGCATTTCAAGATTTTTGTCCGGCGCATTATTTTTCATTCTCGTTCACCGTCCCAGAAATCGTGATTGAGAAGTGAGGAAAAGGCGCTCACCCTCGCGGCATGTATGGTAAAGAGGTTTTGCGAGAAACCAAATACCTACACCCGGAGGGTGAACGATGGCACAGAGCGTAGCGCAGTTGATTCTGCCGATCAAGATGGAAAAAAGCTCGGAGCGGCTGACGAGTTTAGGGGGGCTGGAGGAATTGGCGCGCGGCTGGGTGCTGCAAATCATAGCCGACTGGGAGAAATGGAAATTATTACAATCCGCCGGACTCTGCTGCGCCGGGCTGCCGGGCTGAGAGGAGGGAAAAAGCGGCAGTTGACGCCTGGCGGAGAAGTGTCGAGTCGGACAGAAAAACCGCGCTCGGAGAGATCAATGAGCCCCTGAAGGATGAGCCGAACTGAGGGATAGGCCCTCCGCTGGTGCCGCGACCCACTGTAGCCAGTGCCCCACTGGCCCCAAACCGCCTTAACCTTGTTCAAAGTTCAAACGCGATCCTCGGGCCTTGTGGTCACGGCTCGAACGCTCGATGGCTCGAGCAATAATGGGAAAAGCCACGTCTTGTCTCCTAGCGATCCTAACTTCATTCCAAGCCTCAGATTTCGGGCTTTCTCTACTCTTCCTCTTCTTCCTTGCCGTGCCCGGCGGCGCGCGCCGCGGCGACGATTTTGTCCGTGACCGGCTGGGGAACGAGATCGTAGTGGGAAAATTCCATGGAATAAGTTCCCCGGCCCTGCGTCATGGAAGTGAGGTCGGAAGCATAAGTCAGCATATCGGAGAGTGGGACCTGAGCCTTGATGATTGTCGAGCCGGCCTTCGAGTCCATGCCCTGAATGCGCCCCCGGCGTCCGTTCAAATTGCCCATGATGTCGCCGGAATAATTTTCAGGCACCGTAATTTCCACGTTATAGATGGGTTCGAGCAGGCAGGGCTTGGCTTGCGCCATGCAGGCTTTGAAAGCTTTTGATCCGGCGAGCTTGAACGCCATTTCCGAGGAATCGACGTCGTGATAAGACCCGTCGTATAGGATGACGCGAAAATCAATCACCGGGTAACCCGCGAGATACCCGCGGGCGGCTGCTTCCACAATCCCCTTTTCGATTGCGGGAATGAAATTCCGCGGCACCGCGCCGCCAAATATATCGTTCACAAATTCAAATCCGGAGCCGCGCACCAAAGGCTCCATCTTGATTTTGCAATCGCCGTACTGCCCGTGCCCGCCCGTCTGTTTCTTATGTTTGCCCTGCGCGTCGGCTTTGGCGCGAATAGTTTCCAAGTAGGGAATTTTCGGCGCCTTCAGAGTAACTTCCACGTTGAATCGCCGCTTCAGCTTTGAAACGGCCACTTCCACGTGCTGCTGGCCGGATCCCGACACCAGAAATTCCTTGGTTTGCGCGTCGCGCGAAAAACGGAGTAGCGTGTCTTCTTCGATCAAGCGATGGATGGCCGTGGCGAGCTTGTCTTCATCGTTGCGCGATTTGGGCTCGACGGCAAAAGAGATGGAAGGCTCGGGCAGTTTGACTTTGGGATAGGCAATCGGGGCTGGTTTGTCACCCAGCGTATCACCGGTCAAAGTGTCCTTCAGCTTTGCCACGACGCCGATGTCCCCGGCGTGCAACTCAGGTACAGGAGTTTGGGTTTTGCCCTGAATGACAGCGATGTGAGAAAGGCGCTCCGCGCCGCCGCGGTTAAAATTGTTGAGATTCGCCTCGTTTTTTAAAATCCCCGACATCACTTTAAAGTAGCTGACGCGGCCGGCGAAGGCGTCGGCCACAGTCTTGAAGACAAAGGCGGAGACCGGCTGGTTATCCGCAATCTTGCGCTTTACCGGACTGCCGCCCTCGTGATCCAACCCCTCCACTTCGCCACGCTCGACGGGCGACGGCAAATAGTCCACGATAAAGTTCAACAAATTTTCCGCGCCAATATCAGGGAGCCCTGCGGTCACGACGGCAGGGAAAAGGCGTTTTTCCGAGATCGCCTGCTTCAATCCTGGAATGAGATCCTCCACCGGGATGGTTCCCTTTTCAAAGAACTCCTCCATCAGCTTGTCATTGCCCTCAGCCACCAACTCCACCAGCGCTTCATGCGCCTGGGTGGCGGCGGAGGAAAGTTCTGCGGGAATATCAGACTCCTTCGCTTTTCCCGAACCGTTGGGTTCGTAAAGATGGGCTCTCATGCGAACGAGATCAATCACCCCGCGAAAGTTTTTTTCTTCGCCGATGGGGAGTTGCACCGGGATCACATACCGGCCGAAAGCGGCGCGCAAGGATTCCACCGAGCGGTCCAGGCTGGCGCGGTCGCGGTCCATTTGATTCACCACCACCACGCGGGGCAGACCAAACTTTTCGCAATAGCCCCAGGTTTTTTCTGTCTGCACTTCCACCCCGGCCACGCCGTGCACCAGCACCAGCGCCGCATCCGCGGCCACCAGCGCTGCCTCCGCCTCATGGATGAAAATGTTGTAGCCGGGAGTATCAATAAAATTAATTTTCGTTTTGCCCCATTCTGCATAGGCCAGCGAGGCACTGATGGTAAATTTACGCTGGATTTCTTCTTCGTCGTAGTCCGTGATTGACGTGCCGTCATCCACTTTGCCCAGGCGGTTCACCATGCCCGCCGCAAAAAGCAGCGACGATACCAGTTGAGTCTTGCCGGAGTGGCCGTGGCCAACCAGGGCGACGTTTCGAATGTTTGGTCCTTCGTAGATTTTCACCGGGCGCTCCTTGGAAATCTATCGTGGATTCAATTAAGGGTAAAATCGGTGTTCAAGCAAGCGGGCATCCTAACATAGTTTTCTGCGGAGGTTCAATGCAACGCCGGTTGGGGCAGTCGAAGGTCGATGCGACTGTCGCCATGCTCTAACGTGATCCTCTTCGACCCTGTAAACTTTCCCGTCAGTCCAGATCGATATCCCGCATGGGACGAGTGATGGGTTCGTCTTTGCTTTTCTTCAGTCCCTCTTCAAATTTTCGATCCAATAATTTTGACTTGACCTTTTCATCCTCGGCGCTCTGGTTGAAGAGCGCCTCGCGCCTCGCCTTCTCTCTTTCCAGGAGTTGGCTGGCCTGATCGAAATCGGGGGCATTCGTTTGCTTGGGCGGAGGCTCATGAGCAATTACTTTGCCCAACCCGACGTCGATGATCAGTCGAGCGCCGCAACAAGCGCACTTCACGTCAATATTGGTAATATTATGTTGGCTCATTTCTCGTTACCTCTGGTTGGCGATCGCACCGCTGCACGCGTCGCAATGCGGATAGCATACAGCCAGCACGCGCACTTTGAAAAGCGTAACATAGCGGGCCGCAACGCACCATACGGCCCTCGCGGGGAATAACCTTACTTCACCACGGAGAATTGCAATTTGTTTCCGGCCCGTTCAATGCGGCCGAGCCGAACGTTCACGCGCTGACCCATACCGTAAGCGTGTTTCGAGCGCTCTCCCACCATGGCCCGTAACTTTTCCCGGTAAACGTAGCGATCGTCGTCAAGGCTATCGAGTGGGACGAAGCCTTCGACGAAAAGATCCACTAACTCCACAAAAAATCCGTGCTTGGTCAGGCCAATAATAAGGGCGTCAAATTCCTCGCCCATCCGTCCCGCCATGAACGCAACTTTTTTCCACTCCATCAACTCGCGCTCGGCCTCGGCGGCGCGTCGCTCGGCTTCTGAAGTTTCAAGCCCCAATGTGTGGAGTTCCTGCGGTTCGAGCAATCCATGGTTGGAGTTTTCCCGCCCGCTGGCGTGATGGGGTGGCCGTCCATGTGCTGGCTGCGAAGTTCCTAGCCCTCCGGAAATGGTCTCACCTCCCGTCTTGACGCGCGCGCTCCCGCCTTCC
Source organism: Terriglobia bacterium (assembly GCA_035934315.1). Classification (GTDB taxonomy): domain Bacteria; phylum Acidobacteriota; class Terriglobia; order UBA7540; family UBA7540; genus DASYXZ01. The sequence goes on from DASYXZ010000211.1 coordinate 3,912, forward strand.
TTTTCCAGCACGGCTTTGAGAATGCGGTGAACGACAAGGTCCGGATAGCGCCGGATGGGCGAGGTGAAATGCGTGTAGGTGCTTGACGCGAGCGCGAAGTGGCCGACGTTTTCCTCCGAATATCGCGCCTGCTTGAGCGACCTCAACATCAGGTAGGATAGGATGCGCTCCTCGGGTTTTCCCGCAATTCGCTGCGTCAGGCGCTGATAATGATGCGGGGTGATTTTAAGTTCGCCCGCCTCAACGGAATCTTTTCGTTCATGAAAGCGCGGATGGCGATCGCGCTCGCCCTGGCGCTCCACGCGAAACCGCCGCATGGCAGGAAGCTCGACGCCCAGGGAGTAGCCGAAGGTGGCGGCAATTTCCTCGAACTCGAGAACCTTCTTCATGTCCGGCTTTTCGTGGATGCGGTAAAGCGATGGGACGCCTTGCCGCTCCAGATAGCCTGCCACTGTTTCATTGGCGGCGAGCATGAATTCCTCAATGAGTCGGTGCGCGATATTTCGTTCGGATCGAGTGACGCCGATCATGCGACCGTGCTCGTCAAACTCGATTTCAGGCTCCGGCAGATCGAAGTCAATGGATCCGCGCTGGTCGCGACGGCGGTTCAGGATTTTCGCAAGCTCTTCCATCAGCTTGAAATTCTCGACGTGGGACCCGTAGCGCTCGCAGGCCGCCGGGTCACCCGCCAGAACATCCCGCACCGCCGTATAAGTCATTCGCTCAGCGCTGCGGATGATGCCGGGCGTGATGTCATAACCCACCACGCGTCCCGCGGAATTAATTTCCATCAGCGCGGACATCGTCAGGCGATCAACATGGGGGTTCAAACTGCAAATCCCATTGGAGAGGTCGAGAGGCAACATGGGCACTGCACGGTCTGGAAAATAAACGGAAGTGCCGCGTAAGCGCGCCTCGGCGTCCAGAGGAGAACCCGGCCGGACGTAATGGGCAACATCCGCAATGTGAACCTGCAGAAGATAGCGGTCAGAATTCAGTCGCTCAACGTAAACCGCGTCGTCAAAATCTTTGGCGGTTTCGCCGTCAATCGTCACGATGGGAAGCGAGCGGAAATCGCGCCGGCCTTGCCGCTCCTTTTCCGAAATAATCTGGGATTGATCGGCGGCTTGCGCAAGTACTTCGGCAGGGAAACGATGCGGTATGTGAAACTTCCGAATCATGATCTCCACATCCACGCCAAAATCATCGCGGCGGCCAAGAATTTCAAGCACCCGGCCGCGTGGATTGCCCAGGCTTCCCGGCTGGGCGAAGCTCGTGATTTCCACATCGACAATTATGTTCTCGAGTTCGCGGCCGCCTCTCTCAGGCGCACCGCGCGCTGCGCCACGGTTGCCTTCGGACTCGCCCCCGAATTGCCGGTTGCGGCTGGAAATTTCCTGCGCTTCGACTGGCCACTCCTGTCCTTGCGGGATCACAATCTCGCGGGGTATGCGGAGATCGAATGGCGCCACGTAGTTGTAGCGCACCCCGTAATGGAATTCGCCCACCACGGTTTTCTGCGCTCGATCGACAACCCGGTGAATTCGCCCTTCCAACCGCCCGTCCTTTTTGGCGCGGACAATCAACACTTCCACCCGGTCTCCGTGCATTGCGGATGCCATCTCACCCGGCGGAATAAAAATATCCTGAGCCGTGGATTTTGCGCCCGCGTCCGGGACTACGAATCCGTAGCCATCGCGGTGGCCAATCAGCCGCCCGGTCATCACATTGGCGCCGCGTCTGCCTGCCGTCCCGCCTTGGAAGGCGCGCGGATACTCGAATGACTTTCCCGAGTGCGAACCGTCCGCCCCCGGCTCTTTTGAGGGAAATTGTTTCGCTAGAACGAATTGGTTTTGCTTCAGGTGAACAATCTTTCTCGCCCCGGCAAGCCGCCGCAATGCGCCCTTCAGGTCGCGCGCCTGGCTGGAGCGCAGTCCGAGCTCGGCCATGAGTTGTCGCAAACGAAAAGTTTTCGTGGGATGTTTTTCAAAGAACTTCAGAAGTTCGGTGGGGGAAAGAAGTTCGCGCATCGGATTGGCATACTCAGTTTACCATCGGACACGAGGCAGGCAATCAACTTCCTTGCTGCCTGGCAATTTCGAATCATTCGTGGAACGAATTTGATGCAGAACTCTGTGGACGGAGAATTGCGCCTTTGTTTGAGAGCGTATTGTTCTTGCGTCAATTTTTTCATACATGGGTCCGAAAACCCGCGAGATTATTGTTTTCGTCGGATGACGGGTGGGCGATCCGGGCTGGAAGAAACGGGATTATTCCTGTCGAGCGCGCCGTCGATGCCGAAATCCCATAAATCCAAATTGAGTTTATCTCCCACCAAATCGCCCAGAGCGTATTCTCCAAAGCCGAGTTCTTTTGTCGGCTTCAGCTTGAAGAGGCCGGGAGCGAGCTGGATGCGCTCGAGCGGCAAAGTGTTTCTCGTTTCACCCGATTGACCCATGCCAATTCCTGACTGGATTGTTTCAACCACGCGCACATTTTTGTTCTTGTTTGCCGCCACGGGAATCAAATCAAGTTTGGCGCCTGTGCCGTTGGCGGAGTTGACATAGAAAACCGGCTGCGCCACCAGGATACGCACCGCTGCCTTCGAGCCATCCAAAACGACCACGGAGCGCTCCTTCAGAAGTGGCCCTGGCAGAACCATGAGGAGGGCGGCCCTTTTTTTATCCTTCACAATTTCTGCAGAGGACTGGATCATCCGAATCACGCGCACGCCGTCGAAAGCAAATACGCCCTCGCCCGCGGGTAAATGGATTCCCGGCGCCACTTCATACCCCGTATTTGCCGGGACCTCAAAGCGCTCCTTGTCGATTTCATGGGCTTTTTCCAGATCTTTTTTCTGCAATTCTTTTTCTTTCTGCTGCGCATTTTTGGTTGCGTTAAAGTCCACCAAGGAAACAGGTATTTCTTCCCAATCAGAACGCTCAATGCTGTAGTAACGGAGCCTGTCGCCATGCACTTCATAGGACTTCACAAGTTGGTACGTGCCGTCTTTAAGATAAAGTTTTATTTCGTCAGCGCGGGCTGAGCGGGGCCACACAAACACGCTCCATAGAGCCAGAACCAACATCAGGCATTCAGAACCGAGGCGGCGTTTTGTCTGCGTCATCGGAATACCTTCAACCTGATTAGATGCTACTTCACGGCAAGACGAATTTTCAAATTCGACATGCGCTTGCGCTCTGGAAAACCACACTCCCAGATTCCGCTTTAACGTATGATGGACTTGTATGAAGAGCGACATGAATTGCCGACGCGAGGAAATGGTCAAAATTAAAACACAAGGGCATCACTCGAGCAAAAACCGATGGTTAGGTTCGCGCCTCCGCCTCGCACTGCTTTTTCTTTTTTTCGCCGGACTTTTGATTTTTCCAGGCACTTGCCACGCCCAGGTGAGTTACGTGGCGCGCTTCACTCTGGACAAGCAAAAGTTCCTCCTGGGAGAGCCAATATTTTGCAACTTCGTAATTCAGAATACAGGCGCGCGCACTTTTTCGTTTCGCTACCGATCGCCGGACCGGATATTAAATAGCGATCTCGAGAATGAGCCGCACTTCAGAGTAACCACGAAAAACGGGCGTCCGCTTCCCGACCCCGCTCCCAAGCCTTGTGGGGGCGCGAAGGGGAGCGCGGTGTATGGATCCGTCACGCTCCCACCCGGACAATTTCACACCGAGCGCTGGCTGCTGAATCAGTGGGCGCGATTTTTGCATCCCGGACAATATAAAATAAAGGCTGAGCGGCGCCTCCCGCTGCTGACGGCGGAACCAGGCACGCCGGAATTTACGGCTCATCCCGCGGCCTACGCGCTCGCCATCGATGATCTGCAAATTACAGTAACGCCATCGTCAGAATCGGAAATCCACAACGTCTTTCAGCCCTACCTTAAATTGCTGGATGCGCCAGCGCCCGCCGACGTTGCCGAACCGGTACTGGTGGTCACAACTTTGCCGCAACCTTTCTTCCTCGATAAATTGGAATGGCTTGCGCAAGCACCGGCCAGCGAACACCGATGGGACCGCAGTAAAGCTCTCGAGGGGTTGGCCCGGCTCGGAACGCCGGCGGCGTGGAATGCCGTTGTGAAAATCGCGCGCGGTGAAAATGTCGCAGGGTCCCCATCGCTCGGACCAGCCGTCCCATCAGCACGCGCCATCGAGCAAGCGAATGACCTGCTGCGTAATTACGCCGTCCTGCTGCTTGGTGAAAGGGCCGACCCGGCACATCTTCCCGTACTACTGGAGATAATTGCGTCCTCATCGGATGATCTGCGCGGCGAGGCCATCCGCGCTCTCGGATTTTTTCACAATCCGCAAGCGGCCAATGCCTTGTTTGAAAAACTCCACTCCACCAGTTCAACTGACCGCGTGAACGCGATCCTGGGATTGAAAAATATGGGAACCAGAGACTCAATTCCGGCTATTCTTGCCATGCTGCAAGATCCCACCGCGGAGGTGCGACAGGTTGCGAATTTCGCCTTGCAGGGTATGACGCGCAAACAGATCAAGCTTTCCCCCAGTGCGGGGCGCGCCGAATCTGAACACGCGGCGAACTTGTGGCGCCAATGGTGGCAGGCGCATGCCGCCAGCTTTATTCCGGCCCGCCCACCCGCTTGCCACGATTGGTAGGGGGGCGGCAGACCCGGCCGCCCAATTCTCTATTTTAGAATCCTATTGCGCCGCTCCCTAATCCGAGAGACAATGGTCTTTGCAGCAGGAGCGCGATGGGCGGCGAGACGGAGCGACGCGAAATATAAGAACCTCCTCTTTCCGCCGCTCCGACATGAGACAGGTTTCAAAATTAAGAACCAATCACGAGGACTGAACCGGGAAGACAGCCGTTTCCGAATCACATAAAGCAAACGAGCCGCTTTCCAATCTGGTTGACGGAGAAAACTCTTTGCAGCCAGCAATTCAATTATTTCCCAGCGTTCTTCTTTCCGACGATAAGTTCCACGACCATTGCGGGGTCTTTGCGGTCTACGGCCACCCGGAGGCGGCGAAGCTCACCTACCTCGGCCTCTACGCGCTCCAACATCGCGGGCAGGAGAGCGCCGGCATCGCTGCATCGGACGGGAAAAATATAATCAGCTTCAAAGGGATGGGGCACGCCGCAGATGTTTTCACGCCCTCCGTGATGAACACACTCCACGGGAACTCCGCCATCGGCCACACGCGCTACTCAACCGCCGGGGATACCGACCTGAAAAACGCCCAGCCGATTACGGTGAGTTGCCAGAAGGGCCAGGTGGCGCTGGCGCACAATGGGAACCTGTCGAATGCCTCCTCCCTTCGCAAGGAATTGGAGAATCGCGGCGACATCTTCCAGACCACGAGTGACAGCGAAGTAATTCTGCATTTTCTGGCGCGCTCGAAACAATCGGGGATTGCCGAGTCCGTCTCTGACGCGCTGGACCGCGTGGTGGGCGCGTATTCACTGGTGATGCTGTTCAAGGACAGCGTCTATGCCATCCGCGATCCGCGCGGATTCCGTCCGCTGAGCATCGGGCGGCTGGACGGCGCTTACGTAGTCGCTTCTGAAACGTGCGCCTTCGATCTGATTAACGCCACTTACATTCGAGACGTCGAGCCGGGCGAGATGGTGATTCTGGACGGGCGCGGGATTACCTCACTCCATTTCACTCCTCCCGTTCAACACGCGCAATGCATTTTCGAGCACGTATATTTTTCGCGGCCTGACAGCGTGGTGTTTGGCCGCTCCGTGCAAGAGAGCCGCGACATGCTGGGCCACATGCTGGCGCGCGAACATCCCGTCACCGCAGACGTGGTGGTTCCGGTGCCAGATTCGGGTGTCGCGGCCGCCATCGGCTTCGCCGACGAATCACACATCCCATTGAAATTCGGCCTGATTCGCAACCATTACGTGGGCCGGACATTTATCGAACCGTCGCAAGCCATTCGGGATTTCGGCGTGAAAATGAAGCTCAATCCGGTGCGCAGCCTGATTGAGGGGAAGAGAGTGGTGCTGGTGGATGATTCCATTATTCGCGGGACAACCAGCCGGAAGATTGTGCGCATCGTACGGGAGGCTGGGGCGAGTGAAGTTCACGTGCGCATCAGTTGTCCGCCCACTGTCTCGCCCTGCTACTACGGCATTGACACGCCGACCCGGAAGGAGCTGATCGCCTCAACGCATAACGTGGACGAGATCAGGAAGTTCATCGGAGCCGACACACTGGGCTATCTTTCGCTGGAAGGTATGCGACAGGCTGTGGGCGATACCGAAGGCCGGTATTGCCTGGGCTGTTACACCACGAATTATCCCACCACGGTGCAGGAACCGTTGATCTCTTTGCGAAGCCGCGACTAATATTTATTATGACAAACGTCGAACCGAATCCGGAACCCGCGCCAGTGCCGTCTGAAGAATCGGCAACTCCCGCAGGTACTGTTCCAGCCGCGCCGGCGCGCACAGAAACCGTCTGGGAAACGATCCGCTCGTTGCTGGTGGTTCTCGTCGGCGTGTTATGTTTCAGGACTTTTATCGCTGAAGCCACAGTGATTCCCACCGGCTCCATGGAAAAGACGATTATGATCGGCGATCATCTTTTTCTTGACAAGCTGCTCTACGGTCCGGAGTTGCCTTACACGTCCTGGCGCGTTCCTGTTTTCCGCACCGTTCGCCGGCAGGAGATTGTGGCGTTTCATTATCCGTTGAACCCTTCCATCATGTTTGTGAAGCGGGTTATCGGCATCGGCGGCGACGTGGTGCGGGTTTCAAACAAAAAAGTTTTCGTTAACGGCCAGCCGTTAAATGAACCCTACGTGCAGCACCTTCCCGGAATTCTCCCCCTGCGCGATAATTTTCCGCCCACTGTTTCTCAAATTGAAACGCTGCCGGCGTGGCTGGGATTAGACCCGGGCTGGGCGCGCGAAATGGCCAACTATATCAGGAGCGATGGGCTGCACGTACCCCGGGGTTACCTGTTCGTGATGGGCGATAACCGGGACAATTCATCGGACAGCCGTTTTTGGGGCCTGGTGCCGGAAGGCAATGTGGTGGGAGAACCGCTTTTCGTTTTCTGGTCCTATGACGCACCCAGCAAAGATTGGATGGACGAAGGCGTGAAAGGACGCCTGCAGTTTGATGCGTCCATTCTCTGGAACTTCATTCGGAAAACGCGCTGGTCACGAACCGGAAAAAGTTTCTGATTGACCGGACACTTTTGCCGTGCTTCGGTCAGGTCTTTTCAATCCTTCATCATTCCCGAACCCTATGCGCTACAAAGATGCGGGCGTCGATATTGACGCCGCGAGCAGCGCCAAAGCCAGAATCAAGCAGCTCGCCCGCCGGACTTTCAACGCGAGGGTGTTGAAAGACGTTGGAGCGTTTGGGGGATTTTTTTCGCTCGCCGGCCTTCCCCGGGACGCCGTGCTGGTGGCCAGCACCGACGGAGTTGGGACCAAACTTAAAATTGCTTTTGCGCTCAACCGCCACACCACGGTGGGCGCGGATCTGGTGAACCATTGCGTGAACGATATTGCGGTGCACGGCGCGACGCCGCTTTTTTTCCTCGATTACCTGGCCACGGGAAAGCTCCGGCCGCAGGTGGTGACTGAGGTTCTCACCGGCGTGGCCCGCGCTTGTCGCGCTTCGGGTTGCGCTTTGATCGGCGGTGAGACGGCGGAAATGCCGGGTTTTTATCCGCCCGGAGAATACGATCTCGCCGGCACCATTGTGGGCTGGGTTCGCCGGCGGCAGATTGTGGATGGCGCCGGAATAACTCCTGGTGATGTGATGATCGGCCTGCCCTCCTTGGGCCTGCATACCAACGGATATTCGCTGTCCCGCCAAGTCTTACTGGAACAAGCTCGATTGAAGCTCACCCGGCGCGTCCCGGAACTCGGACGAACGTTGGGTGAAGAATTGCTTGCGCCCCACCGGTGTTACTGGCCCGTGGTTCAACCTTTACTGGCGGCGGGCTGGGTTCGCGGGATGGCGCACATTACCGGCGGTGGACTCACCGACAACATTCCCCGAATCCTTCCCCGCGGATGCGGCGCAGAAATCCGGCTGGGTGCTTGGCCTGTGCCGCCCATCTTCCGCCTGATAGCGGAGGTTGGGCGAGTTCCTGACGATGATATGCTGCGAACATTTAACCTGGGGATTGGCTTTGTGCTCGTGGCAGCTCAGGAGAATTTGCGCCGCGTCACGAATGTATTGGCAAAAAAACGGGAAAAATTCTGGATGCTGGGCCGCATCGTGAAAGGCCGGCCTGGCGTCAGATATCTGTAAGATCGCCGATTTTCGATTGACGATTGCAGATTGACTCCGAAAGGAAATATGAAAACTCGAAACCGTAAACTTGTAGCCCGAAACGGCATTGATCCCGGTTTCGATTCTTGAAGACGAACATTTCATGCTCACGCAATCGGCAATGGTCGATCGAAGATCGGCAATCAACAGGCAACCATGAAGAACTTGGGAATTTTGATCTCCGGGCGCGGCTCGAATTTTGAAGCGATCGCGCGCAATGTTCAGGCCGGAAAAATCCCGGCAATGATCGCCGTGGTGATCAGTAATCGTGAAGAAGCGCCGGGTCTGGCGCGGGCGCGGGAGATGGGCCTGAACGCCCGGTGTATTCCTTCCCGAGGCAGAGACCGCGAAAGTTATGACCGCGAATTAGCGGCCGCCCTCAAGGAATTCCAAGTGGACCTGGTTTGCCTGGCGGGTTTTATGCGCATCCTGAGTCCTTATTTCATCCGCGAATTTCCCGGGCGAATCCTGAACATCCACCCATCGCTTTTGCCCGCCTTTCCCGGGTCGGAGGCCCAGAAACAGGCGTTGGATTACGGCGCAAAGTTTTCCGGCTGCACCGTCCATATCGTCGACGAGGGTGTGGATACGGGGCCGATCGTGTGCCAGGCTGCAGTGCCAGTGCTTGAGCACGACACGGTGGAAACGCTTTCGTCACGCATCTTAAAGGAAGAACACCGAATTTATACCGATGCTATTGGCATGATGATCTCGGGTCGCGTGACCATTGAGGGCCGGCGCGTGGTGCACGGTGGGTGAATGGGCTGCCAACCGAGTCGGCTTGTAGCGCCTGTGTGTCTTTCAATTTGGTGAACCATTAATGCACTCAACAGTTTTAATCACGGATGTTGATGAACCAATGTGATACACTTTAGTGTGTATTCGCTATGGCGTCAAAGACAAGGATTAACATTACGATCGATCGAGAGACTTTGCGTGAAGCTGGCCGAAAGGCGCGTGAACGACATCTTTCTCGTAGCGCGTTGCTTCGAGAGGCGATTCATTCGCTTTCGATAAAAACGGACGACAAGTCCGTGAGTGAAGCACGCAAGAACCGCCAACGCGCTGCCCTCGAGGGAATTCGCCGATTGGCGCGAAAAGCGGGAAATTGGCCGGCGGACAAAATCCTTCACGCCTGGCGATATCGGCTGGAAGGAAAGCCCCGTTGACTTCAGGCCATGATCGGCCGACATACGTTCCTGACACTTCGGTGGCGGTGAAATGGTTTGTCCAGAACCAGGAGGCCGAAGTCCAGCAGGCATGGCTGTTGCAGGACGCATTCATCCGCGAGGAATGCATTTTCGTCGCCCCTGAGCTACTTCTGTATGAACTCGCCAATGCCCTGAAAGCCGGTCGCAGGTTTTCTGCTTCGGAAGTTCTTCGGGCAATCGATTACGTACTGGAATTTGGATTCGTTCTCGAAACCTTTCGACGGAGTACGCTCCACCAGGCAGTAGAGATCGCCACTACTTACGGATTGCCAGTTTACGATTCGTATTTCCTGGCCACGGCGGTCGAGGCGGGGGGCTTGTTTGTCACGGCCGATGATGTTTTCTTGCGCAAGGTGCGTGGACATCCGAATATCGTATCGCTGCGTCAATTGCGTTTCTGAGCACAAGAACTCCAAGGCGCGCGCCACGCAGCTTTAATCACATGACCATTAACGAACAACTCGCTTATCTGACCAAGGGCTCGGCGGAGACTATTCGCGTGGAAGAGTTGCGCGCCAAGCTCGAGCGCTCGGCCAAAACCGGCAAGCCTCTGCGCGCCAAACTGGGCGTGGATCCCACCGCTCCCGATCTTCACCTCGGTCACACGGTGGTGATCCGCAAGTTGAAACATTTTCAGGATTTGGGACACACGGCGGTTTTCCTCATCGGTGATTTCACGGCGCTGGTCGGCGACCCCTCGGGCCAGTCGGAGACGCGCCCACCAGTCTCTCGCCAACAAGTGCAGGCGAACGCCAGCACGTATCTCACTCAGGTCTTCAAAATCCTTGACCCCAAGAAAACTGAGATCCGCTATAACAGCGAGTGGCTCGATAAACTGACCAGCTATGACATCGTCCGGCTCTGCGGGAAATATCGCGTCGCGCGCATGCTCGAGCATGAAGATTTCCGATCGCGATTAGAGAAACAGTTGCCGATCTCCATGCACGAATTGTTGTATCCGCTCCTTGTGGCGTATGACTCGGTCGTGCTTGAGGCGGATGTTGAGCTTGGCGCCACAGAACAGAAATTCAATCTGCTGATGGGGCGGGAAATCCAGCGCGAGTATGGCAAGGAGACGCAGGTTTGCCTTACGATGCCGATCCTCGAAGGCTTGGACGGCGTGCAAAAAATGTCCAAATCATTGGGAAATTATGTGGGCATTAACGAGGCGCCCGCCGAAATGTTCGGAAAGCTCATGTCGATTTCGGATGAGATGATGTGGCGATATTATCTGCTGCTCACCGACATGACACCGGCGCAGATCGAGCAATTGAAGCAGGCTACCGCCTCGGGCGTTAAACACCCGAAGGATGCGAAGAAAGCGCTTGCGCTCCGCATAGTTATTGATTTCCACGGCGAAGCCGCCGGAGAATCGGCACAGAAAGATTTTGAAGTAAAGAACGAGGGCAAGGGCGTTGATCCTATGGTTCAAGCTCATGAAATATCAATTCCCCCGAAAGGTCAAGGGCAGCCGAAATTATTTGGCATTCAGGTTGGGAAAAGGCTTGACGACTGGCTCGTAACCTTGCATCTCTGTAAGTCTAGGAGCGAAGCCCAGCGGCAAATCAAGGCGGGCGCCGTCTACTTGGCTTCCGGAGATCTAGAGCATCCAGCTTGGCAGCGGGTCACTGACCCTGCCGCGGAATTTAACCCCTGGGCCTATGATGGCAACCCTGATCACTCGGAGGTGGTTTTTAAGGTTGGGCGTAAACAATACCGAGTTAAGTTCAAGTTTCCGCCGACGGAAAGCCCTCATGTCTCATAGTTGAAAGTTGAGCGTCGATCATGCGCAATATCAAAATCGTCATCGGGAAACATTCAGATGGGTTTGTCGCCTACCCTGCCGGTGTGAAGGGCGTCGTTGTGGGTGAAGAGGATACGCGCGAGGAAGCAGTCGCCGATGTGAAATCGGTGATCGAGTTCCACCTCAAAAGTTTCAGCCTCAAGCTCCACAAGTAAAATCGATCTGACTCTTGACTTCCTCATTCTTCGCCCGCATCCTTCACACGCGACACCGTGAAAATTACAATTCTATTTAATCCTTCTGCCGGCGGAGGCAAAGCAAGGCGTATCCTCGATGAAGCTGTCGAGGTGTTGCGTCGCGGCGGTGTGGAACCGCAAATCCTAGAAAGCCACGATTCACAACATCTGGTTGAGCTTGCCCGCAAGGCGCGCGAACAGAATCCGGACGTGATGGTGGCCGCCGGAGGCGACGGCACGGTTCATTATGTCGTCAACGGTCTTTTCCCAGACGACATTCCTCTCGGAATCATTCCCCTGGGTCGGGGCAACGATTTTGCCCGCGGTCTGGGCATTCCCTTCAATCCCCGCGAGGCTGCGAAAATTCTGCTGAAGGGCGCCGCAAGAGAAATTGATTTGGCTCAAGTTCGCGGCGCGGATGACCCACCGCAGAAAGGTGACACCCGGCCTGTCGTTTACATGTGCATCGGCGGCGTGGGTTTTGATTCAGTCGTCAATCGATACGCAAACGATCGTGCCCGTCGCGTCCACGGGAGGCTGGCTTACCTTTGGGGAATTCTGCGATGCCTCAAGTCCTACAGGGCGCAACCGCTGGAGCTTATTTCCGACGGGCGGAATTATTCCGGCGAGATCATGTTTGCGGTGGCGGGCAACAACACTTCTTACGGGGACGGAGTGAAAATGACGCCGCGCGCGCGTCTGGACGATGGACGGCTGGATGTGTGTATTGTTCCCCGGATGAGCAAGTGGGAGCTTCTGCGCTGGATTCCAAGCGCCTACAGGGGGAGGCATCTCGCGCATCCCCGCATTGTCTATTTTCAGGCCAGCCGTATCACTTTAAGGTCAACAGCGCCGCTTGAACTTTTTGGCGACGGGGAGTTCTTGCAGGAATTACCCGCAACGATCGAAGTGATGGGTCGCGCGCTACGGGTGATGGTGCCCCGGTAAGGGAGGCACGCGTCGCGCGACGACGCTTATTCCTTAGGCGGGGGGATTCTCAGAATCACTACGATTCTGTCGCGATCGTCGAGCGAGCTGACGTTGCGGACATCCGAGGAAATATTCTTATTGAGAGCCACGAGCTGGTAATCGTGGGCGGGGTTGAGGCCGGCAAACTGATACCGCCCGCCATCCTCGCTGTAGATGGCAACTTTCTTCGCGGTCTGCACATCCGTCAATTCCACCGAGGCGCCGACAAT
>DASYXZ010000214.1:0-9608 GCA_035934315.1 Terriglobia bacterium
CAAAGCTACTTTCCTCCACTACATGGTGCAGTGACTGTGGTCACCACTGAGCGTGATAACCGTTTCGGCTCCCCGTCTGGCAAAAACACTTCCAGCCGGAACAGGGAGCGGCGAAACTCGCACAGTACAAAAACGAAATTAAAAACGTGTTAAAGGGCTGCTACAATCGTATTAAGAATCAGGACGGGAAAAGCAAAATCTTTGTATTTCGTTGGGAAGATCATGGCGAAGCGAGTTTTGACTGGCTCGGATATTGAAGCGTTGCCTTCGGGCGGGGAAATCGTCGTGCCGCCGGGCACGATCATCACTGAACGGGCGCGAGAGATTGCCACCGAGCGTGAAATAGTTATTCGCACGGAAGGCGCCGCCGCGGACCAAAGCACCGGGTTTGCAACAAAATCCGCCGCGTCGCGAGTGGTGGCCATCGGCGCAGATCACGGAGGCTTTGCGCTGAAGGAAACCCTAAAGCGTCATTTGGTGGATTGGGGCTACGAGGTGCGTGATTTGGGCACGGACTCAAACCAGGCGGTGGACTATCCTGATTTCGCCCTTGCCGTGGCCAAAGCCGTCGCCTGTGGCGAGGCCTGGCGCGGAATTATGGTGGATTCCGTCGGTATCGGCTCCGCCATGGCCGCCAACAAAGTCCGGGGAGTTCGATCCGCCCCTTGTTGTGACCGGGCAACAGCTCATAGCAGCCGCGAACACAATGACGCAAACGTTCTCACACTGGGCGGGCGCATGCTGCGGCCGGATGAAGCCCGCGAGATTATGCGCGTCTGGCTGGACACAAAATTTGCGGGTGGCCACCACCAAGGTCGTATCGATAAGATCACGGCTTTTGAGAAATCTGGTCTGATGAAATGAGCGAACTCGAACGGCATCCTTTTCAGATTCGTAGTCGTTTTTCGTGCTATGCTTTTTGGAAGCACGATGGCACAAGGACTCACGGATCAGGAAGCGGAGAGCGTATGCTGCTGGAGGAGAGATGACAATCGCAGTAAGCTTGATAAATATGAAAGGTGGCGTTGGCAAGACCACACTGGCAGCGCAACTTGCCCACGCGGCGGGCAATAAAAATATACGCACGCTCGCGGTTGACCTCGACCCCCAGGCGAATCTGAGCCAAGCACTTCTAAGTCCGGAGAAGTATGTCAAACACTTGCGCGACAAGAAGCCCACGATCGTTCAGCTATTCGATCAGTATTTTCCATCGTCGGATGAATACTCCAGCCCAAGACCCGTAGAAATTGAAGACATGATCATTAAGAAAGCAGGCTATTGGGCTAACACAACACTGGATCTAATACCGAGCAGGTTAGAGTTATCGCGTACTTTAAAAAACCCGACTGGAAAAGAACGCAGGCTCGCTCGTGGCTTAGCTAAGCTTGCAGGGGAATACGAATTGATTTTGATGGACTGCGCCCCGACCGAGTCAATTTTGACAGAAGCAGCGTACCATGCGAGCCGTTACGCTTTGGTTCCCGTAAAGCCTGAGTTCCTTGCTACAATTGGCTTGCCCCTGCTTGCACGTTCCATACAAGAATTCAAATTCGAGAATGCGGATCACGAACTCGACATTTGTGGAATCGTGTTCAATCATTCAGCTCAGTACTCGGATGGGCCTGAAGGAAAAAAGTCAATCAAGGAAGTCCAGAGTGAGGCCAAAAAGCATGGGTGGCATGTTTTTGGAACCCACGTGAGATACTCACGGTCTTACGCAAAAGCGGCTCGCGAGGGCACCCCAATTGGGCGGACAAGCTATGCTCGGTGGGATGTAGGTGCTGAGTTCAGCCGCTTTGTGGAGGAGTTTTTTAATTCTATCAATCTGTCAAAGACCTAAATGGCACCCGAACAATTCCTCGAGTACGAAGTCGCTCTGTTACTTGCGAAGTATGGAGAAAGACGTGTGGCTAGCGCGCTGGCGGCAAAGCTTCGGCTTTCCCCTGACCAGCTAGAGCGCAAGTTAAGCGAACTAGCCCACGTGAAGCCTAAAACCTCCAACCGAAAACCTCTTGACGCCATGCCGTTTATTGAATCTTTGGCTGCGCAAGCCCCCGAAAAGGCTGCCAACCTCAGACTCTTGTTCACGCGGTTCCAAAACAAGACCTTCTTGCCAGAGCTCAAAGATGTGAGGCGGTTTCTTGAACGACACTCAAGCGAAGTTGGCACAGTCAAATCACGTGTTGAGATGGCCCCTCGCCTCTTCAAGCTCCTTAGCACTGTGGATGTTTCGGAGTTGACAGATCTTTGCGAAGGAAACGCCGAAAAGGAGTATTCATCCCTGGGAATAATCTCTGACCAAATTATGCGCCGCGGGTAGCCCCACAAACGCCTTCAGCGCTACCGGCGTCGCAAGCGAAAGCAGGCAATTTCCGGGGGACAATTGAGGCGCAGAGGAACCACCGACCTGCCGATACCACGGCTCACGTAAATCTGCGTCTCTTTAAGCCGGTTCCATCCGTCCACAAATCGCTCGCCTAATTTTGACTTGCCGCGCACCGAGCCCACCACAGGCAAACGCACCTGCCCGCCGTGCGTGTGGCCTGCAAGCATAAAATCGATTCCGTAGGCCGCGGCGCGATGAATCCCCATGGGGTTGTGGCAGAGCAAAATTTTAGGTTCGCGCGCCGGAATAGAGTGAAGAGCCGCGGCCATATCATCGTCACCGCTCCACAGGTCATCCACGCCAATCATCCATAGCGTGGCTGAACGGGCGCGCAAAGGATAATGCTGGTTGCGCAGGACGCGGATACTATGGGCCTTCAATGCGCGGGTTATCTCGCCGGCGTCTACTTTGAAATCGTGATTGCCGAGGACCGCGAGCACGCCGTGGCGCGCGCGCAATTTCCCCAGCATTTGGGCCACCGGCCAGATGTAAGAGGGCGAGAACGTGACGTAATCGCCAGTGAGGGCCACAATGTCCGGGTGCATCAGGTTGGTTAATTTTACGGCGCGCTGCACGTATTCGAGCGGGGTAAAGATACTGTGATGGATGTCCGTCAATTGAACGACTCGCAAGCCATCGTGCGCGGCGCCAAGCCGGTCCAGCCAGATATCCATCTTGGTGATTTCCGGGTCGCGCGAAAACGCCACCGGCAAATCAGCCTCCGGACCGTTCAACGCAAGAGTGGTTAGGCCGCGCCGTTTTAAATATCGCCGGACGCCCAATTGTTTTGGCATAGATGGTTCGACGTCGTCGCTACTTCCCCCGCCTGGCCAGAACTTCAGCAAAAACTTCGCACATCGCGTCGTGGATTAATCCGTTGGAGGCAAAAACCTCGTCCGCCAGCAGGTCATACCGCCCGCCCTTAAGGTCTGAGACTCGCCCCCCAGCTTCCGTTACCAGCAACATCCCCGCCGCCTTGTCCCAGGGATTAAGTTTCAATTCCCAGAAGCCCTCAAAACGTCCGGCGGCCACTGAGCATAAGTCAAGCGCGGCCGAGCCGGCGCGCCGAATGCCGTGCGAGAGCTGCGTGAACCGCAAATAATATTCTATGTTCAAATCGTGATCGGATGCGAATGGCGGAAAGCCGGTGGCCAGTAAACTCTCAGAAAGTTTGGGTGATTTGGAAACGTGAATGCGCTTATTGTTCAAGTAAGCGCCGGCGCCCCGTTCGGCCGTGTAGAGCTCTTCCCGCAGCGGATCGTACACCACTCCGGCAATCACCTCCCCGCGGTAGGCAAGGCCGAGCGTAACGCAAAAAACCGGAAAGCCGTGGGCAAAGTTGGTGGTCCCATCAAGCGGGTCAACGTACCAGCAATAATCCGAATCGGTTTTCCCGCCGCCGCCCTCTTCCGCCACGATCGAGTGTTTGGGAAAATGGCTTTGCAGCCGCTCAATTATAAGCGCTTCGGAACGCCGGTCAGATTCCGTCACCAGATCGGAAGGGCGTTTGTAGGTAATCTCATGCGGCCGCTTGAATAGCTGCGCCAGAAGCGCGCCCGCTTCTCGTGAAATATCAACGGCAGTGTCCAGATAGGTTTCCATGGAAATTAAAAAGCAGAAATCAAAAATCAGAATTAAGCCTCGGACCCTAATTTGATCCTCAGCTTAGCGGCTGTTCGCGCCTGTTTGATTAGCGTCACGAAAATAGCGCTAAGCTCCGAGGTTTCACCCATAAGACCAGCCAATCTTGCGCCGGAAATAATCTGGGCGTGATCGAGGAGCTCCAACCAATAGAGTGTCTCTTCAAGTTCCATCAAGCCAAGATTCAGTTTGGCCGCATATTCAGTCTTCGATCGCGCCCTTAATCCTTCACGGTAGTTTGCTCCCACCGCCGTGCCAGAGCGCAAAATCTGCCTGCCAATTACCTGCGATTCTGCTTTTTTGGGCAGCGCCCCGTGCAACCGGATGACACGTAAAGCGAATTCCCTGGTTCGGACTTTTAAGTCTCGCGGCTGCGGTTTTCAATCGGGCATAGGATTTCACATTTAACAAACTAAATTCAAAGCAGAAGAAAATAAGAATCAGGAGTCCGGATCGCGAAATATTCGCCTTCTGATTTCTAGTTTCTGACTTCTGATTTGATCTGTTCTCCCTCCGCCCAAACCGCGCCGTCCTCAAAATATTCCTTTTTCCAGATGGGAACAATCTGCTTCAAGCGGTCGATGGCATAGTGGCAGGCTTCGAAGGCCGCGCGTCGGTGCGCGGAAGTCACCATGATAGCAACACTCGTTTCGCCGATCTCAAGTTTTCCCAGACGATGAATCATGCCGACACGGTCAACTGAAAACTTCGCCTTCACCTCGCTGCCAATCTCTACCATTTTTCGCAGCGCCATAGGCTCATAAGCCTCGTATTCCAGGTAAAGAGTTTTCTTGCCGTGGGAATTATCGCGGACGATCCCCTCAAAAATCACCACCGCGCCGTCCTGGGCCGCTTTCAATCGTTGGGCCAGGTCGTGCGTCGGAATGGGCTTGCGCGTGAGGCGGAAGAAATCGTCCCCTGCTCCGCCGCTCACCGGAGGCAGGAAGGCAACTTCGTCGCCATCCCGGAGGATGCGCTCGCGGTCGGCAATCTCCTGGTTGACACTAGTCACAAGTGATCCCCCTACTTCCCCCAAGCGGGGAAAGCGAGCCTCGCATTTCCGCCAGAGATCACCCAAGCGCTCGCCGTCCGGAATTTCCAGGCGCTCCTCAGCAACGCCGGCCAAATCACGCGCCATGCCGAAAAACAGCACGTTCACCTGCATATCACAAGTATACATGGGGCGTCATTGGACGGCACTTCGAAACTGAGTTTTTCCGAAGCTATCGCGACTCCAAAAATCCTCGGGGAAGGAATTTAGAAGGCAAGATAAACAGGATTCTCCAGGATGGATTGAAGGGTTTGCAAAAACTTTGCGCCGGTTGCGCCGTCCACCACCCTGTGGTCGCACGAAAGAGTCATGCGGCATCGATGGCCGATCGCGACGTGATGGTCCGTGACCACAGGTTTCTCAACCACAGCGCCCACAGCGAGAATCGCGCTCTCCGGCGGATTAATGATGGCGGTGAACTGGTCAATGCCCATCATGCCGAGGTTCGAAACGCTGAATGTCGCCCCGGTGTACTCATTGGGCCCAAGCTTGCGATCGCGTGCGCGCGCCACCAGGTCTTTGGCCTCCTGAGAAACTAGTTGCAGGCTCTTCTGGTCGCAATCATGAATCACCGGCGTGATGAGGCCGCCTCCCTCAACCGGAACAGCAATGCCAATGTGGACTCGATTGTAAGTGCGCGTCGATTCGCCCATGAAAGACGCGTTGACTTCCGGATGGGCGCGCAACGCGGCGGCGCAGGCTTTCACGACAATGTCATTGCAGGTGAGCTTGAGTTCAGGGTTGAGATTGTTGGCGGATTGGCGCAGCTCCATCGCCCGCCGCATATCCACTTCAATGGTGAGGAAAAAATGAGGCACAGGCCCCAAACTTTGGGTGAGCCGCGTGGCAATAATTTTCCGCATGGAACTGAGCGGCTCATCCTGGAATTCCGGGCCGCCGGGCACATAAGCCGGGCGCGCGGGCGGTGGAACATGAGTTCCCGTGGCCGGAGGAACACCTGTGCCCGAAGGTAAGCCAGTAGCTGCCGCGCGATCAACATCCTGGCGAACGATCCGACCGCCGGGTCCGCTCCCTGAAAGACGATTCAAATCCAAACCTTTTTCTTGGGCAATCCGGCGCGCTAAAGGCGAAGCCAAAACTCGGCCACCCACGGCGACAGGACCTGAAGTTGGTGGAGGCGCAGCGTGTGCCGCGGGGGCAAGTGGCACTGCGGGCGCGGGCGGTGCTGGGGGCGCATCAACTTTTTTCGAAGCTTGCACGGGCGCGCTGGCGGCCTGCCCAGGTGGCGCGGGCGTGGCTGGCACGCTCTTGACGAGGGAAGAAATGTCTTCGTTCGCCGTCCCAACGATGCCGAGTAATTGACCGACGGGAACGCTCTGGCCTTCCTTCACGATAATTTGCCGGAGCACGCCTTCGCCCGTGGTTTCGACTTCCATATCCACTTTGTCGGTCTCAATTTCAACGATGGCATCACCGGAGGAAACAGTTTCCCCCTCGCGTTTCAGCCACTTCAGTACTTTACCTTCCGTCATCGTGTCGCTGCCTTTCGGCATCAATACACGAACCGCCATAAGTTGACCTTTCTCCGTTGGCTGTTGTAGGGCCGACCCTTGGGTCGGCCTCGGACCTGGTCGCCACTTCGCCGGGTCATTTGCGGTACAGAACGCGATTGACTGCATCCTTTACTTTTGCTTTGTCCGGCAGGCACAAATGTTCCAGATTTTTCGCGTAAGGCATGGGCACGTCGGCGCCCGTCACACGTAAAACCGGAGCGTCAAGATAATCGAACGCCTGGTGCTGGATGGTGTCCACAATTTGCGCGCCCACTCCGCAAAACGGCCAGCCCTCTTCCACAACCACAGCGCGATTGGTTTTCTTCACCGAGTTCACGATGGCTTCCGTATCCAGCGGCCGCAATGTGCGCGGGTCCACCACCTCAACATCCACTCCTTCTTTTTCCAACTCGCGGGCGGCATCCAACGCCACCAGCACCATTTTTGAGTGCGCGATGACGGTCACATCCTGGCCCGGTCTTTTAATTTCCGCCACGCCGAGAGGAATCAGGTTCTCGCCTTCCGGTACTTCGCCCTTGGACCCGTAAAGCACTTCCGATTCGATAAAGATCACCGTGTTGTCATCGCGAACCGAACTCTTCAACAGCCCTTTGGCATCAGATGGAGTGGCTGGGGCAACCACTTTTAATCCGGGAACGTGGCAAAACCATGCCTCCAGCGCCTGCGAGTGTTGCGCGCCCAGTTGGTGCCCTGAACCACCCGGCCCGCGGATTACCATGGAAACTGGCACTTGCCCGCCCGACATGTAAAGCATTTTGGCCGCGCTGTTCACAATCTGGTCAATGGCCAGCATGGAAAAGTTAAAGGTCATAACTTCCACGATGGGCCGCAGCCCCACCATCGCCGCGCCCACGCCGAGGCCGGTGAAGCCAAGTTCAGCGATGGGCGTGTCAAGCACGCGCGTGGCGCCGAATTCATCCAGCAGTCCTTTGCTGATTTTATAAGCGCCCTGAAAATGGCCCACCTCCTCGCCCATCAAAACCACCCGGTCATCCCGGTGCATTTCTTCGCGCAGCGCCTGGTTCAATGCCTCGCGGTAAGTAATCATTGCCATGCTTGCTCCATTAACCCCAACTGCTGATTTCCCGGCTCAATTTTTAATCTCCGCCCATTCGCGCGGGCGGTGGACTAACTCGGAAAATATTACGGCATTAAAATGTCGGTATAAATCTCCCCGGGTTCAGGCTCCGGACTGCCTTCCGAAAACGCCACAGCATCGTCCACGATTTCGTGGACTCTCTTCTCCATGTCTTCGATATATTTTTTAGAAATCACGCCCAAGGATTCCAGTGTTGAGGTGAAAAGTTTGATGGGATCGTGCTGTTTCTGTTCTTCAACCTCCGCTTTGGTTCGATAGGCGCCGTGCGAGGGGTCTGACATCGAGTGGCCCATGTAGCGGTAAGTCCTGACTTCGAGCAGCGTGGGTAAATTATCTTTCCTGGCACGCTCGACCGCTTCTCCAACGGCATCCCTCACCGCCAGAACGTCCATGCCGTCCACGGCGGCGCGGGCCATGTTGTATGCGATGGCTTTCTGGGAGAGGTCGTGAGTGGATGACGCTCGATCCACCGGCGTGCCCATGCCGAAGCGGTTGTTTTCGCAGATGTAGACCACCGGGAGTTTCCATAATGAGGCGATGTTCAGGGACTCGTGGAACGAACCGATATTTACCGCAGCTTCTCCGAAAAAGCAAAGGGTCACGCGCGGTTCTTTACGGTATTTCGAAGCGAAGGCCACTCCCGTGGCCAGGGGAATTTGTCCGCCCACGATTCCATGCCCGCCCAAAAATCCCCTGGATACGTCAAACAAATGCATGGAGCCGCCCTTGCCTTTTGACACTCCCGTACTCTTTCCGCAAAGTTCCGCCATGATAGCGCCCGGGTCAGTGCCCCGCGCCAGGGCGTGCCCGTGCTCGCGATATGAAACTAATATGTAGTCATCCGGGCCCAGGGTTGAAATGGCGCCAACGCCCACTGCTTCCTGGCCGATATAGAGGTGACAAAATCCGCCGATCTTGCTCTCCTGATAAAGTTCCGCAGCCTTTTCTTCGAATCGCCGGATCAAAACCATCTGCTCGAGCAGGTTTTTCATCCGAGTGGGGTCTTCACGCCGCGCGCGGTCGCGCTGGGTAAGGCTTTGAGACGACTTGGGAGCCTGAACTTCCGTCTCATTCGCCGCGGTGGTGGCGGTATTGCTGGATTCCATCTTAAACCTCCTGCATTTGTTCCATCCCAGACTGCGGGATAAATCCGACTGACGATTCTCGAATAGGGCCGTAAACTGAATTCAGTTGCAAGACTCTCTATTCTACAATAATCCCAGGCGATTTTGGAAAGGAGATTCTTGCCAATTTTTTCTATAAGCCTCAAAAAAGATTGCAACACAGAGGCCACGAAGTTAAACGCAGTCTGCTTTCTCCGCGATCTCCCTGGCTTTTCTCTGTTTCCTCTGTGTTAATCTTTGCTTCTCTTGGGAGAGCTCAAAAATGAAATCACACACCGAATACCTCTGGTTCAACACGAAGAAGAAACGCGAATTTATCAACATCACGCCTGAGATTGAACAAGCCCTGGCGAAAGCTGCCATCAAGGAAGGCCTCGTTCTGGCCTCCGCGATGCACATCACTGCCGGGGTATACATTAACGACGCTGAAAACGGTTTAATTGCCGATATCGATGAGTGGCTGGAAAAACTTGCGCCCTTCCGCGCCGACTATCGCCATCATCATACCGGCGAAACGAACGGCGACGCGCACTTGAAGAATCTATTGGTGGGCCATCAGGTGTTGGTCCCGGTGACCGACGGGAAACTCGACCTCGGCCCCTGGCAGCAGGTCTATTACGCGGAGTTCGACGGGCAGCGGCGCAAGCGGGTGCTGATTAAAGTGATCGGTGAATAGAAAAATCCGAAAACAAGTTACAGCTCGGACGTCTGAATTCCAGCCTCTGACTCCTTTTCTTTTCACTCGCCACTTGTCACTTGCCACTTTTCTTCA
>DASYXZ010000246.1:0-15443 GCA_035934315.1 Terriglobia bacterium
GTCACGTTGCGTCACGGCGAAGGGATCGTCGAACACGAGAACTGCGGTTTCAAAGCGAACATCGTGCTTGCTCAGGTTTTTTCGGTTTTTGCCCTCGTCCCATTCGAAGCGCATTGGCCGTGACTCACTCAGAATAAATACGAAACCCGCACGTGTCAATATAAATGTACGTACACGCCAGGTATACTCTCCAGTGCGGTGACAAACCCGCGATAGAAATGGAATTTGGGGAATGGGCGCTTGGTCTCAATGTCCCGCGGAGCTCCAGGTTTTGCCGCCGTTGATTGTCTCGAATGTCTGGCCGCCGCGCGTCACCACGCTGGCCTCTTGGGCGCTGGGGGCTGTGACGTGAACAAGGTCTTCGGCAGTCGGGCTGGGCACTTTGGTCCAGGTGGCGCCCCCATCGGTCGTGCGAAGAACTGTCCCTGATTGGCCCACGGCCCAGCCGGTTTCCGGGTTGGAAAAAGCTATGTCGTTGAGGTGGGCTTTCACGCCACTCTCCTGCTTCTTCCATTTCCCATTTGCATCACGCCTCTCGATCAGCCCACGCCGGCCCACGCGCCACTGCGGGGTAGCTGGTTCGGCCTGAAGCTCCACTATCTCCATGACAGGATTGACCGGGGGATTCGTTGCGGTTACCTGTTTGGCCTGCTCTTTGTGGCGGAGCGTGCTTCCAGTTGATGCCATCGACGCAGACTCGTCCTTCGCTTGGGCTTCGCGAGGCATCGAATCGGCTGTGACATTCACGGCTTTCGCGGACGCCCGGGAAAGTTGCGCCGAAGCACTGTACGGAGCAGGCGGGGTTGCGCCTTTCGATTTTTCGACTGAGATGGTATTTGACGACGCGCCCGAGGCGATTCCTCCAATACTCCCTCCCATAACTCCTGTGCCAACGCCGCTGCCAACTCTCCCCACAGCTCCCGGTCCTGGCTTCGCAAGTCTGGCTCGTTCTGATAGTGTGGCGATGCCGGAGGAGCGCGCGGCGGATAAACCATCGGCGGCGGGCGGCGCCGCGGTTGGTCCGTTCATTGCCCGGTTCTGAGCTTGGGGCGCGGCGATGTTCGCGGCGTGCGCGCCCGTGCGAATCTTATCGCTAAGAGATTTTTTTCCCTGCGTTCGAATGTCCAGAGCCTCTCTTCGCTCTGACGCAGCAGGCGCTGTTTTCTTTTCTTCTGTAACGGGCGCTGATAGTTTGCCCGTCGTGGTTTGAACATGATGCTGGATTTCCGGTGTCTGCTGGAGGACTTTCCGAAACTCACCGGTGTACCAA
The DNA here is from genome assembly GCA_035934315.1 of Terriglobia bacterium. Taxonomy (GTDB): domain Bacteria; phylum Acidobacteriota; class Terriglobia; order UBA7540; family UBA7540; genus DASYXZ01. The sequence goes on from DASYXZ010000246.1 coordinate 1,271, forward strand.
AGTCCGCCCACAAGTATCGCCGCTAGAGCAGACCCCGCCCAGGCCCAACGAAATCGTGGGGCAGGGGCGGCCCGGGCAGCCGACACGGCTGCGGTTTGAATCCCTGCCGGCTCATCGTCTTCGCTCAGCCGAATCAATTCCGCCACCAGCGCCTGGCAACCGAGGCAGTGCGCAAGGTGGGTTTCGCAACTCGCGCGTTCGCGCGGGACGAGCGTGCACTCCACATACGCCGCGAGAATTTCCGCGTCGGGGCAATTCCCGCTGCCTGGCTTAAGTCGGGCGCGAAGCTGCATTGCCACCAGCTTGTCCATCACTTTGTCCCGGGCCGAATCGTCTTTCATAAAGCTCTCAAAGATGATCTTGCTTACGCTGCCTTGCGCGTGTTACCGAAAACTCTGGCCCGACTTCAGGCCGGCCCAAGGGCCGGCCCTACCAAATCATTCCTCCAATTATTAGAACGAACAATTCGATCTCGATTGCATATATTTATTTCGGCTTCAACCCTCTCTCCAAATTCAAGATGGCGCCGCGCGAAGCGAAATCAAGACAGCGATCCAAATCAAACGAGCTGAGTTTGCTGACGTTCTTCAAGTACGTCTCAATGCGCTTGCGAAGTTTTTTCCTTACCGTTTCGAGGTGGCGCGAAATCGTCGCCTCGTGTTCGCCCGAGAGCCGCCCTATCTGCTTGAGGGTTAATTCCTGAACATAATAATAACTGAGCAGAAGTTTGTCATCTGCCGGGAGCTCGCCGAGCGCCGCCTCCACCGCCTCGCCAAGACATGCCGCATAGTGGCGATCGTCCTGCTCCGAAACCGAGGTTCCGTTGGTGGCAACTGCGGGCGGATCTTCCGGCATGGGAACCAGCCGGCTTTGCCGGCGGTATTCGTCAACGAATTTCTGGTACAAAACGGCGCGCAGCCAAGTTTTCAAACTGCTGCGCCCATGAAAATAAGCGAAGCGGGAGTTTCTGCCGGGAATTGCGGAATCGAGGCCGTAGAGTTCCGCCAGAAGCGAGTCCGCAAGCTCGCGTGCTTCCACTTCCTCGTGAACTACCGAGCGCGCCACCTCATAAAGCGCGGGGCGGAAATCAGAGCAAAAGGTGTCCCACGCCCGTTCTTCGCCACGCACGCAGCCGAGGGCCAGCGCCAGGTCTTTCGCGCGCAGGGACGAGAGCAGTCGAGGGATCTCGCCGGGCTCTGACTGAGGAGCCGGGCCGATACCTTTCCAAGCAGCTTGGGCGAAATCCTGAACCGGGACAGACCATTGCGCCGCGCCGGAAGATGCGTAGTGCTCATCAATCTGGCGCCGACACGCGGCGAAAAATTCTTCAAAAGTCATGCCAGCCATGATGCGCGCGTGGCGGGCGAGCCGGAATCATAGACGGACTCGCGGGCGCATTCCCTTTTCCGGTAATTACTTTTGCATTCCGTTGGATGCGAAGTCAAGCAAAGGGAGACGACGCCGTAAAAATCTCAAGGGGTATTCTTGAGGCTGATCGGCTGGGTAAAAGCCCCGTTGCCGGCGGAGTCCCACACCGCAAAGCGCACCCACTTTTTCCCTGCCGCGTCAAAAGGGACACTGAAGGTATGATGGCCAAAAGCGCCGAATTCGGTGGCTGAAATAATTTGCCGATTGATTTTGCTGCCGTCGCTCCACACCAGTTCGACAAATTCGAGCGGGAAAGTCCACTCCACTTCCGCCGTATGCACGCGGCGCGGGCCCGAACCTTCCAATCCCCAATGGCGAAAGAGCACTTCGCCGCTGGTGGCAAAAAAGTCTCCCTCCTCAAGGGCGTGGACCACCGGACTCCAGCCCTCGTCAAATTTGGGCACGCGACTCAAGCGCACGTAGTTGACGGCGAGTTGCGGATAAGTCTCGTCATCGGGATATTTCTGATAGGTGTCGCCTTCGGCGATCAGGTATTTCGGCGCCGGCGCCCAATTGCTCATATCGTCCAACGTCCCGAAACAGCGCGTCTCGCAAAGACGTTTTTCAGAAAGGTCCACGGGCAACGATTCATAAGACGCGCCGATAAAACGGCGGCTCAGAAAATAATCCTTGCCGCGAATCGCGTCCGGGTAGCCCGCCGAACCTTTGGTGCGCGGGTGCGCCTGCCACACCACGCCATGCTCGCGCGCCAGCAGGTCCATCACCTGCGCGGCTGAAGCGGCGTGATAGACCTTGCCGAAGGGCGGATCATTTTCAATGAACGCCTGGCCGTTGCCCGGTTTGGGCGCGTGCGACCAATAAACCGGGCGGGGCAACAGCATCATGTAATGACCGCCCAGAAATTGGTTCGGCTCCTCGCCGGGAATCAGCAGGAAATTGCGGTCCGACAAACGCTCGCAGCCTTGGAAATAAACCTTCTGCTCGGGGAAGCGCACAGGGCCCGGGTCATTCGGGTGCGAGTCCGAATGGAAATCGGCCAGGATCACAATGTTGATGCCCAGGGCGCGCAGCACTTCCGTCCACGGCGGGCGATAATCAATGCTGCCGCGATCGTTGAGCATTTCGATAAAGTGAAAATGGAAGTGGCTCACCAGCACCTTGTAGCCATCGAGCGGCTTAAAAACATCATCGTGCGTGTAGGCCATCACGTGCTGCTCAGTGGCGCGGCGTGTCTCCCGGCTCAAATAAAAATAGACCGCCATGCGCTGCCAGGTTCCCGGCGGGGCGTTGTAGAGCGCGTAGTTCCCCGTCTCATTGCGCGATTCTGCCACGCGCCTTTTCCAAACTTCCTGCGTGACGCCGTAAGGGTGGTATCCCTCGCCGCGGTCAGGCTGCAAAGCACCCACAGCGAAAGAGTCGGCGCGATCTTTGCGGTAGTAGACGTAGCCGAGATTCACTTCATTTTCCCGGGCAAAGAAAAATTTGTGCGGTGGAGGAAAGAAGGCGAGCGAGCCGCCACCCGTCTCCACCAGCCCCAGCCGATGGCGGGCTCGCAAGCCCACGGGCGTGGCATTGACGGCGCCACCGAAGTCGTATTCCTGCCAGGCTCGCGCCGTGTCGCGCCACACCACGCGGGTGTTTTGCCCAATCGCCAGGCCCTTCAGTCCTGCGCCATACTTGTAGGCGACCGAAGGCTCGCCGGTTTTTGCGATTGCCTCCTGGCGCAACAGGTTTGAGCCGCGATATACGGTGAATTGCAGACTGCCGGAAAAAATCCCCATCTCGAGTCCGGGAAAGGAAATTTCCAGGCGTGCGCCGTCAGTTCTCACCTGGCAGCCAGTTGAATGAAAAGTCGCTGAGGCGCGTCGAATCTCGTCGGGGCTGCGCGGCAAGCCCACCGATTCGTCTGACGCGCCTTGGTTGCGTGGAACATCCAGAGGCGCGTCCCAAAAAGTGTTCCATTTTTCCTTCTCCATCATCTCCGGTGTGAGCGCGCCGAAAATGCTCCTTAACATTCCGGCCTGAGTGGTGGAGAGTCGCCGCTTCCCGCTCGTCACGTTGAATTCTGGAACCAGGTCGCGCCCCAGGATAATCCATGCGCCGCCAGGCTTGCGCGCCGCCAACTCGTGAATGACCGGCTGTCCGTCACGAATGGCGAACTCGGCCCGTAACTCGTCATTGCGCTCGCCCTGCCACTCAATTTCCAGAACGCCGGCGCGAACCGTGGCCTTCAATCCCGCGAGCGGCTTGTAGCCGCTAAGATCGCATTGCAGCGTCTGCCCCCCCGCTGCTTTCGAAAGCAATATCACGAAAAGAAAAAGTGCATGGCGTTTTCCCATAACCGTCCCCCTCAAAAAATTGAGTTCTTAAACCGGAAGTATACGCCAGGCGGCGTGGCAAGTGTTTACAGTCTTGATGAGTCTCGAAACCAGAGCACGGTTTGAGCGCGGCAGGTTACTCGGGCAGCATCAATAGTGATGTGAGGCAAGCGGGCAGAGTGTCGTTTCCCGGAAACTCCGCGGCCTTCGGGTGGTTTGAAGCGAGGAAACGCAGAAATTAAAAATACCATTCCTCGTGTCAACAGCTTGCAGGAGAGAGCCCGGGATTCCGCGCGCGACTACCAGGCGATTTGCGGGGGGAAATACTCGGCGATTAATTCTTCATAGTAAGGTTTTAGTTCACGGACTTGCGGGCGTTTGGCCGCCTTCGAGTACAGGTCGTAGTTCGAAAATGCCCGGACCCAATTAAACATTTCCTTGTCGTCCTCATTCATTAGTTGCTGATATTCGCCCTCGCGGTGGGCGGCATAAAACGAATGGTAGCGGAGCATATAGAGGGCTGAATCGGGAAGGTAATCCTTGCAAACGGTATAAATGTACTCGTCGTGTCCCCAGGACATATCCACCTTGTCCAGACCGCAGCCCTCAGAATAAACACCCAGCGACGATTGATATTCCGGAACGCGAGAGTCAGGATTCGCGGCAAAAAACTCAGGAAACACAATCTTTTCCGAATAGGCGCAGGCCACGGGGAAAGTATCTCCCACCACGGCCCACTGAGGCTCTCCCCAAAGGCAAAGGATTTTGCCCAGGTCGTGCACCAGGCCTGTCAGGATGAACCAACGCGGATGGCCATCCGCCCGGATCGCCTCCGAGGTCTGCAGCAGGTGCTCGATCTGGGTCAGGTCGGTATCCGGATCGCTGTCATCCACCAGCGTATTCAAATACTCCATGGCCTCCCAGACGCTCATGCGCCGCTGCTGCTTGGGCAGGTATTTGCGCTTTTTCTCAAAAACGAAATCGCGCGTCTGGTAAGTGTGATTCAGCCGGTAAAACTCTTTTACGCTGGGGCGCGCTTCGGCCCGATAGTTGCGGAATTCTTCCTTCTGCTTTTTGGTATCGGTGGCGGCGAAAGATTTCCCGCCTGGCGCCGGCAATCCCTCCGGATAGCGGGACTTTACGAAGTCTTCCCACTCATCGAGACTTTGGAGCGGCTGCGCCGGCAGGTCTTGTGTGGCCACGCGATCCTCCTTCTGGGACAGCCGAATTTTAGCACAGGTGGGTTACGGTGGGATTGAGATTATCTTCGATCAAGGTGTTCCCATCTGGTTGTGGATGCGAAGCGAAAACAGAAGGTCAAAATGGGATTTGAATTATCGGGCTCGGGACGTTACTGCTTCCAATTCTTCCGGGGCCTTTAGAGTCTGTTCAAACGTCCACCGGCTGCATGGGAAGAAAGCAATCCAGGCAACGGCATAGCACGTGGCGCCGGTCCAGTATGCGGAAGAGATTCCCACATACATGGATATGACCACGGCCAGCACGGAAGCGCACACCGAAGCGGCGCCATTGATCCCCCAAAGCCACGGCGTCAAGGCCGGCCCGCCGCTCGAGGCTGAGATCATTCCCATGGGAAAAGCCATGCCCATCATAAATCCCAGCGGGAAAAGGACTCCCACTCCCACCAGAATTCGCCTGGAAGTTTCAGCGCCCTGAAAGGCCAACAACAGGCGCGAAGTCAGGATGCCGAAGACGCAAAGCACCACGAGCAACAGCCCCAAACGGATCACTCCGTCCCGGCGCGAGCGCCTCCTGTCGATTCCTTTCGTGATGAAACTTCCTAATCCGCTGGATAAGAGCAAAGTGAAGAGCACCACGGAGAGTGCATAGGTGGGATGTCCCAGAAAAATGATCAGGCGCTGCATCTGGGAAACCTCGATTAGCATGAAGCCCAGGCCGATGGCGCTGAAGTAGACCACATGGGACCAAGCCTTTTGAAGTTCCAGTTTTCCGCCGGCCAGTTTGAGCGGCAGCAAAATACAAAGGACGGTCAGACTGGTGATAATCACCAGCATGATGCCCAACAGGTGGGACGCATCTGTGACTTCAGTTTGAACCTTGGTGCTCCGAGGGGCGCGAAACATGTCGCTCAATCTTCCCATCTGGAAAAAGAACGGGCGGTTGTCGGTGGGCGGACTGATGTCCCACGGGACTTCGGGAATAAGCTTGCCTGTATTTTTCCCGGTGGCCAGGGTTGCAAACACATCATCCGAGGCCGCGCGAGGGCTCAGGGCGATGGTGAATTTCATCTGCTCAGCCACGGCCTCGATTTTATCAAGATCGGCATTGGAAAAAGGAGTAGGGCTGATCAACAGTGTGGCGGCCCCACCCGTATTTCCCCACGACGCCTTGCCCCACGCATTGCGCACCAGGATCATGTGCTGCCGGGGATTTGAAATGCCCATGCGCTCCAGGGTGGCGGCTCCGAGGGCAATGAGTCGGTACGCTTCCTGCGGCCTCCCCGGCGTGAACCAGCGTGAGATGGAGACCACGCCGTCCGGTGTGAGCCGCGAGAGGAAAAGCTTCCACGCTTCAATGGTGTACAAGCCGTTTTCAGTGAGAGAGAAAGCGCCCGCCGCGGTTGCCGCCCACGTATCAATGAATGAGATTTGAATGACGTCAAATTTCTCTTTCGATCGGGCGAGATAACTTCTGGCTTCATCATTGACAAAAGTAACTTTGGGATTTCGGTCAAGGTGTCCGGTAAAGTCGCCAAACTTCCCATTGACCGCCGCGAGGATGTCTCCGTTGATCTCCACCGCCCGGACGGATTGCTCTCCCATGGCCAGCGCGGCGAGAACGTCCCGGCCTCCGCCGGCCCCCACAATGAGGACCTTGGAGTTTTGACGAAGATGATAGACGATTTCCTTGACATCGTAGGTCAGGTAGTCGACCGTTTTGAAATCGCCGGCAAATGCCGTCAAGGTGGTTTCCGCGGAAGCATCGATGGTTAAGTGAAGCGCGTCAACCGCCGTGTTCGTGGGATAAACCGGACTCGTTCCTTCGGTGATGGGGCTCATGGGCGAGTCGGGATCGCCAAAGATTGTGATCCGCGAAAACGAGTTCCACTTCTCATAAAGAGGAGTCGCTTCCGATCTCCCTTTTACCCAGATCAGGTCCAGAAACGGGCTGCCTCTCCCGGCGGAAATCGTGTTGGCAATCACCAGGGCGGCCATGAGCGCACTGAACGTGAGTGCCCATCGGCGGAGTTCCCCGCCCCGACTTTGACGGTCAAACATCAGCGATGTCAAAGCGGCAAGAAGCGCGGCAAAGAATACCGCGCTCAGGCCGTCGGTAAATTTGAAGACCAACCAGAGAAGAACGCACCCGGCGGCCGCGCCTGCGAGGTCGGATGCGTAGATCCGGCTGACTTGGTCGGGGAATTTGGTGAGCGCCAGGCAGACGCAAATCCCGCTGTAGATGAATGCCACAGACAAAGACGCGAAGGTAACAGACATCGACGCCAGACCGTGGAGCGTCATTCCCGTGTGAAAAGGGACAAAGACGTGGGTGAGGATCCCGATCACCATCCACACCGAGAACAGGAAAGAAGCGCGCCCCATTTGGCGTTCGACCTTGTCCTGGCCCGAGTAGGCCGGGTGCAAACAGACCACAAGCCCGCCGAGGGTCATTCCGAACATGGCTATGGAAATCGCCAGGAAGGCGAAGTGATACCACATGGTTACGCTGAAGATCCTCGTCAAAAGAATCTCGTACATGAGCGTGACCATGGTCACGCCAAAAACACCGGCGTAAGTCAGCATGCCGGCGCGCGGTTGGGCGGGGTTCACAGGAAGAATACCTTTGATAATGGCCGACTCCGTTGGACCTCGAAGGGCGGGAAATGAGATCCATCTGATACTATCACAGCTTATGCTTCAACGTGCCCGGCACACATTTCTTCTGCGTGGCACGTTCGATGGCGGCGGCGCGGTTGACGCGCGCCCGCGCGTCTCCACGCCATTCAACGCAAAGAATACGATTCGGATGCCGGACACCCCGGGCGGGGACTATATCCATTTATGGTAGAGGCGGGCGGATGGGACAGTGCGCTTAATTTGAGCCCCCGGAAAAGCCGTTATGCTTGAGGACTGGTCGAACACTCTTTTCCGTTAAACGGCGTCGCGCCCGATCAATCGCTCAATTCGCTTCCGGATGGGCGGGTGAGTGGAAAAGAGGCTGCTCATCAATTCTCCGCCGGTTAAGGGCTGGGCGCAATAAAGGTGCGCCATGGAGGGAGCCACTTGCATGGGCAAACGCCTGGACCAGGCGTCAATTTTCTGCAGCGCGCGCGCCAGGCCCTGGGGGTTCCGGTGATTTCCGCGCCCGTATGGTCGGCTTCGTATTCGCGTGAGCGTGATATTGCGAGCTGGATCAGTGTGGCCGCCAGGGGCGCGACGATCATCATGGCCAGGGCGGAGAAGACGCCGCCCCGACGATTATTATTGCCTCCGCCGCCAAAGCCGCCGAATAGTTCTCCCCAGTAAACCATTTGGGCAATCAGAGTGATGGCGCCGGCCAGCGTGGCCACCACGGCGCTGGTGAGGATGTCGCGGTTCTTCACGTGACCCAGTTCGTGCGCCAGCACGCCTTCAATTTCCTCGTCGGTGCACAGGTCAAGAATTCCGCGGGTGACCGCCACCGAAGCGTGGCTCGGATTGCGGCCCGTGGCAAAGGCGTTGGGCGAGTCGGTGGGTATCATGTAGATTTTTGGCGTCGGAACATTCGCTTTGCCTGCCAGCCGCTCGACGATCTGATAAATGCGCGGGCCATCTTCACGGGAAATGGGCTGCGCGCCGCTCATCGCGATGGCGATCTTGTCTGAGAAAAAATAGCTTCCCAGATTCATAACGGCGGCCATCACCAAAGCGAAGATCAGTCCTTGTTCGCCGCCCCAAAGCTGGCCGACAGCCAGCAACAGGCCGGTCATGGCGGCCAGTAAGAAAGTTGTCTTAATATTGTTCCACATAGATATCACTCTCACCTTTTTATACGTTATTAGATGCGAGGAAATTCAAGTGGTTGCGCGATCACGCCCAGTCGCGGAGCAATTTAACCTCAGGGATGGCTGTCGTAAAAACGTCATAGAGCTTTTCATCGGCCGTGAGCAGGTTACAGCCCATTCTCGTTGCGAGCGCCACATAGAGACAATCATAGACTGGGTGCCGGTTTGCGAGCGCGATGCGCAGTGCCAGGTCAGCCAGACTGGAAATGCTTACAAGGGCTGGGCACAAGCGCTCAAACCGGGCGTACTGGGCCAACGCCTCCTTCGCTCCCAACACTCCGCGGATAACCCTCTTTGACAGCGAGTTTGCAATCTCTGCCGGAAGAATCTCCGGGGCAAGCAGCCTGATCTCGCCCTGGCCGCAGCCAATAAGGATATCCCTCGCCTTATCGCTGTCGAGCTCTTCGAAGAACCACTTGGCGACAACACTGGCATCCAACACAAGGGTCATCGGCTGTCACGGTCTTCCCGAATGAGTTCCACGCTGTCGGGAGCGTTCGGATATTTTCTTGCCAACTCGGCTCGGGCCCGATCGAGCTCAGGAAGAGTCGCCTGAATTTCAGCCTGTCGCAGAGCCCAGCCCTCCTCGTCTGTCAAAATCGCCAGAATCTCTGCGTTCAGGCTGCGGGCGTGCGTCTTCGCCCTTTTACGCAGTCGCGCATAAACTTCTTTTGGTATATTACGAACCGTTAGGTTGGGCATATTCCCTCCGATATCAAAATGATATCATAATGCCATCACTTTGTAACCAGCGGGATATGAAAGAATCCGCCAGGCCTGTGCTCCTTTCCCCCCAGGCGCGCTTCTCGTCCCATTTTGGATGGGCGGCAACGGCGTGGCGTCTTCATGCACCGAGTGCCGCCAAAAACTTCTCTTTGTTGGCTTTCAGCCACGGCTCAAAAGTTTGCATGGGGGGATAAAGGAACCGGCTCCGCGCGACATCACTGGCCCGGTTCGGAACGTGCAGACGATAAAACTCAAACATGTTGGCCAGATCATCGGCGCCGGGAAAACCGAACCCGGCAAAAACGTCGCGCGTAATGTAATTATAAACCACGGTCTTGCCGAGGACGCGAGTCATGATTTCAGCATATTTTTTGGGCGGCAGGTCGTCGCCCACGATGCCCACTGTCTGGTCCTTGAAATCGGCCGGGCGGGCAAAGATGGCTGCCACCACCCCGCCTACGTCCTCCACTGCAACGCCGGCCAGCGGCGTGTCGCCCTGCGGAAAATCGAAGGCCCAGGTTCCGTTGGCTTGCTTTTTTGGAGGGAAAAAGCCCAGGAAATTCTCGAAGTAGAACGCGACGTTAACGAATGTTGCCCCCAGTTTAAGTCCGCGAGCGTAATCTTCCATCTCGGCCTTGATGTCGAAGTGAGGCACGTCGAGCTTCCCGCCGGAAAGCTTTTTGGCGGGCGGCAATATGCTGAACACAAAGTGGGGCGTCTTCGCTTCTTTGATCGCGTCGATCAGGTTGATGCCCTGCTGTTTTTCTTTGCCGAAATGCTCCCAGAAATTGGTGACTCCAAAAACGCCGTAACATCCCGCCAACGCCGCTTTGAGACTTGCAGCATTGTCCAAGTCGCCCCTGGCAATCTCCGCCCCCGCCTGCTTCAGCGCCTTGGACTTTTCCGAATCGGGATTGCGCGTCAAACATCGAACGCGGAACTTTCCCCCTTTCAGCAAATGCCGGGCCACTCCTCCGCCTTGCGCGCCCGTGGCGCCCGTTACCAGAATCGTCTGTTGATCGACCATGGATAAGCTCCTGTGAAATGTGATTTTAAATTTCCGGAACGCCGATTATAGCAGAACGCAGAATTAGGATGGATGAAGGGAAAATTCGTAAGTGAGTCATTGCCGAATAGTGCTGCGCCACCCGACATGGATGCTATGCCGTGGCATAGGTTACAGAGAGCAGAAGGAATCTGTGAAGAAATCGATTGAAAAGCCAAACAGGAACACGCCAAGGCGCAAAGCCATAGAGGTTCGCAAAGAAATTAAAGAAATTCGAATTCGTTTTTCTCTGCGCCCTAGCGCCTCGGCGAGAGAATATTTAATTTTTTCACACTTTCAAACCGATACCTGCGCCGCCACCCTTCTGGCATATCGAAATCTTCATCACTTAGCCACTCTCGCTGCCGCGCGCTCAAACTTCATTTCGCGCTTTTTCAAGTCAGCGTCAATGGCCACTGAATCTCCGGGTAAAACCTCGCCTTCCAGAAGTTTCAGCGCCAGCGGGTCCTGGATCAGCCGTTGGATGGCGCGCTTCAACGGTCTTGCACCGTACTGCGAGTCGTAGCCCTCGTCGCGCAACAACTGGCGCGCCTTTTCCGTCAGTTCAATCCGGATTTTACGCTCCGCCAGATGTTTCTTCAGGTTGGCGAGCTGCAAGTCAACAATCTTCGCAATCTGTTCTTTGCCCAGCGCGTTGAAGATTACAATCTCGTCAATGCGATTGATGAACTCAGGACGGAAGTGTTGGAGGAGCGTGGAATGGATTCTTTTCTTCAATTCCTCAGACACAGTGCCGACCTCCGCCGCGGCGGATAAATTCCGGTCGGCGCTACGCGAGGATTCGCTGCCCATGGCCTCGTGAATCTCATGGCTGGCGATGTTCGAGGTCATGATCACCACCGCGTTTTTAAAATCAACCGTGCGGCCTTTGCCATCGGTCAAGCGGCCCTCGTCGAGCACTTGCAGCAAAATATTAAAAACGTCCGGGTGCGCCTTTTCGATTTCGTCAAACAGGATCACCGAGTACGGCCGCCGTCGCACCAGTTCGGTAAGCTGCCCACCCTCATCATAGCCAACATAGCCCGGCGGCGCGCCAATCAGCCGCGCGACGGCGTGCTTCTCCATATATTCAGACATATCGATGCGCAGCATGGCGTGCTCGTCATCGAAAAGAAACTCGGCCAGGGCGCGCGCCAGTTCCGTCTTGCCCACGCCTGTCGGTCCGAGAAAAAGGAACGAGCCAATGGGGCGGTTGGGGTCAGACAATCCTGCCCGATTCCGGCGGACGGCGTTGGCAACCAATCGCAGCGCTTCGTCCTGTCCCACCACCCGCAGGCGCAGGCGGTCTTCCATTTTCACCAGCTTGGCCATCTCGCCTTCGAGCATTTTCGACACGGGGATGCCCGTCCACTTGGAAACGACGCGCGCCACGTCTTCTTCGTCCACTTCCTCCTTGAGCATCCGGCCCGATTTCTGGGCCTGTTCGAGCTTGGCGTTGGCGGCCACCAGTTCCTTTTCGAGGCTCACCAGTTTTCCGTAGCGAATCTCAGCCGCCTTGTTCAGGTCGCCCTCGCGCGTCACGCGCTGTTCGTCAATTTTGGCCTGCTCGATTTCGGTCTTGAGCCGGCGAATGTTGGTGATGATTTCTTTCTCCGCTTTCCAACGCAGCTTCAACTGGCTGGATTTCTCTTTAAGCCCGGCCAGTTCCTGCTCAAGCTTCTTCAGGCGTTCCACCGAAGCAGGATCATCCTCCTTGCGGAGGGCCTGCCGCTCAATTTCAAGCTGGGTGACGCGGCGCTCCAACTGGTCAACCTCGGCCGGCATGGAGTCGATTTCAATGCGCAGGCTTGAAGCGGCTTCATCGATTAAATCGATGGCCTTGTCAGGCAGAAATCGGTCGGCGATGTATCGATTGGAGAGCACGGCGGCGGCGACAATGGCGGCGTCCTTGATGCGCACGCCATGATGGATCTCGTACTTCTCCTTCAGGCCGCGCAAAATCGCGATGGTATCCTCCACCGTCGGTTGCCCCACGATGACGGGCTGGAATCGCCGTTCGAGCGCAGCATCTTTCTCAATATATTTTTTGTATTCGTTCAGCGTGGTGGCCCCGATGCAGCGCAACTCGCCGCGCGCCAGCGCCGGCTTCAACATGTTTGAGGCGTCAATCGAGCCTTCGGCGGCCCCCGCGCCTACCAGGGTGTGGAGCTCGTCGATAAAAAGAATAATCTGGCCGCTCGACTCTTCAATTTCCTTCAGCACCGCCTTCAGGCGGTCTTCAAATTCACCCCGATATTTTGATCCCGCCACCATCGAGCCGAGATCGAGCGCCACAATACGTTTTGATTTCAGGGATTCGGGAACATCGCCGGCCACGATGCGCTGCGCGATGCCCTCAACAATCGCGGTCTTGCCCACGCCGGGCTCGCCAATGAGAACAGGATTGTTTTTGGTGCGACGCGAGAGCACCTGAATCACGCGGCGCACTTCGTCATCGCGGCCTATCACCGGATCAAGCTTGCCGCGGCGGGCGAGGTCCGTGAGATCGCGGGCGTATTTTTCCAGCGCCTGAAATTTGGCTTCAGGATTCTGGTCGGTCACGCGCTGTGTCCCCCGCACATCTTTTAACGCTTTCAGGATGGCGTCATGAGTCACGCCCAGTTGGGTCAGGATGCGCCCCGCTGTCTCGCGGGGTTTCGCGGCCAGGGCTAAAAGCAAATGCTCGGTGGAAACGAATTCGTCCTTGAATGGCCCCGTCTCCTTAAACGCCTGATCGAAAACTTCTTTCAGGGCGGGAGAAAGAAAATGGTCTGCCGCACCTCCGACCTTGGGAAGAACCTCTACCGCTTTCTCGCACTCCCCGGTGACGCTGGAAGCTGCGACGCCCAGTCGGGAAAGGATGGCAGGAACAATGCCCTCCGACTGCCCGGCTAGCGCCAGCAGCAGATGGACCGGCTCCATCTGCTGGTTGCCAAAACGTCCGGCAACGTCCTGGGCCGCCTGTGTGGCTTCCTGAGCTTTTACCGTGAATTTGTCAAATCGCGTTGCCATATTGAAATCCTTGATTCAAGATTCTATTATCGCAAAAAAATGGCCGTGCCGAACTCAAGAAACCCGGCACGGCCCAACTTGTACTAAATTGTTTCGCTTGGCCGGAAATCCTCGCCGGCCTTTGCGATTACTTCTGGGCTCCGGCAGTCATTGCCTTGGGAGTTTCACCCGCCACCTGAATCTTGATGGCCTTCGGCTTCGCCTCTTCACGCTTGGGCATTGTCAGGGTCAGCAATCCGCCCTTGAACTCCGCCGCCACGCGTTCCGCGTCGATCGTGCCGGGCAACGCGAAAGTGCGCGTAAACGACCCGTAGGACCGCTCGATCCGGTGGTAGTTCTCCTCTTTGACCTCATTCTCAAACTTGCGCTGACCCTTCAGGTACAGCGTGTTGTTCTCCACGCGAACTTCAACGTCCTTCGGGTCAACGCCCGGAAGCTCGGCATTGAGCACGAGATTTTGATCCGTCTCATAAATGTCCACAGCGGGAGCCCAGGAGCCGAGTTTTCCCTCGTCGTCCCCAAACGCCGGTGAAAACGTCTGGTTGAACAAGCGGTTGAATCGGTCTTGGGAAGCAAATAAATCCCGGAAAGGTTCCCATCGTACTATCGCCATTTTCATATCCCTCCAAGCTAAATTTGTGTGCGTTAGCACTAGAG
>DASYXZ010000252.1:0-12954 GCA_035934315.1 Terriglobia bacterium
ATCACTGGAGCACCCACATTCGCAAATGATTGCCACGCCCGTGATCACCGCGCAACTCCGCGAACGGCTGACGAACTCCCTGCGGCATTACGATGAATTCGGGGAATGTATCTTTTGCCGCGTCCTGGAGGTCGAGCTGAAGGAAGGCGCGCGCATTGTCCTTGAAACTCCACATTTTGTTTCGCTGATTCCTTTCGCTTCGCTCACCCCTTTTTCCATGATGATCATGCCGCGCCGCCACATGGCCTGCTTCTCAGAGATTACTGACGCGGAGGCGGCAGACCTGGCGTACAACCTGCGCGTGACCCTGGGCAAGCTCTACCACGGGCTCGATAATCCCGATTTCAATTACGTCCTTCGCACAGCGCCCAAAGATAACACCGGCGTCAAATACTACCACTGGTACATCAGCGTTATTCCCCGGCTCATCCGTTTGGCCGGATTCGAGCTGGGCTCCGGAATGTTCATCAATGTTTCGCTGCCGGAAGAGAACGCCAGATTCCTGCGTGAAGTCAAGGTGGACTGATCTCAGGCCATCCACACTCTTGCCAGTCCCGGCACTATCGATTACCATTATTATGATCCGATAACTTTTGGGGCAAAGCGCTACCAAAGATTTGCCCCCACGCAAGGTCAGCCCAACGCTGACCCACATGACTTCGAGGCGTGGTGACAGGGAATGGAGGCAGCGCGCGCGCCCGCCTGGCATCCAAACTAAGGGTGATAATGAACTCAGTTTTCGCAAGACGATGGCTTTCTATCGCGCTGATTACGGCCGGGCTGTTTTTACTGCCCTCGTGTTCGGATAAAAGTACAACAGGCAAAGCGGCGCCATCCCCCCAGGCTGCCCTGGCCGCCATGCCTCCCGTACCAGTCACTCTGGGCGTGGCCAGTCTCAAAACCGTTCCTATCCAGGTGCGCACCATCGGTAATGGCGAAGCGTACTCCACCGTGAATGTGAAGTCGCAGGTGGAGGGAAAAGTGGAGCGCGTTTACTTTGAGGAAGGGCAGACTGTCAAGAAAGGCCAACTCTTGTTCTCAATTGACGCGCGTCCTTTTGAAACTGCAGTTCAGCAGGCGCAGGCGAATCTGGCGAAGGATCAAGCTCTTGAAAAAAATGCGCAGGCGCAGGCTGCCCGCTACGACGAGCTTTTCAAGAGCGGTATAGTATCCAAGGATCAATACGATCAGTTTCACACCACAGCGGCATCGCTTGAGGCTTCAGTGAAAGCGGACCAGGCCGCTGTGGAGACTGGGAAAATCCAGTTGGGTTATTGCTCCATCCACGCTCCCATCGACGGTCGCACCGGCAGCTTGATGGTGCATCAGGGAAACACCGTCAAGGCGAACGACGCGACGTTGGTGGTCATTAACCAGATCAGTCCCCTTTATGTGGATTTTTCCGTACCGGAACAATACCTCTCCGACATCAAGAAATATCTGGCGCAGGGGAAGCTTGGCGTGCAGGCGATCCTGCCCCATGAAGAAGACCGCCCCGAGCTAGGATGGATTTCGTTTGTGGACAATTCGGTGGACCGCACCACGGGAACGATTCTGCTGAAGGGTACTTTTCCCAACGCCGGCAATCGGCTGTGGCCCGGCCAATTTGTGAATGTGGTTATCACTCTTACGGAACAGCGCAATGCCGTCGTTGTCCCATCGCAAGCTGTGCAGACGGGGCAGCAAGGCCAGTATATCTTTGTGGTCAAGAGCGACAACTCAGTGGAGATTCGCCCCGTGGTTCCCGGCGCTGTTGTGGGCGGTGATGAAGTGATAGAGAAGGGAATTCAATCCGGCGAACGAGTGGTCACAGACGGCCAATTGATGCTCTATCCGGGAGCGCATGTATTGGATAGAGCGAGCGCAAGCCCCGGAGGCGGGGCTCCCCCGGCGGGAAAGCAATAGACCGTCGACGTTAGACAGGCCAGAAAGCGGAAGACCTTCAGCGGGTATTTGCCAAGGAGGAGTTCAATGACGATCAAAAAGTTTTTGATTATTTCAGCGTCATTGTTGCTGGGTTTTTGGGTGATGGCAGTCGGCAGGTTGCGCGTCCCGGCGCCGCTCGGATACGCGGCCCCCGGACCTCAGAATGGAGAGGGCAATGTGGACCCTGTTCCCCCTTACCACCCGGCGGCGCCACCGGCCAAACGCCTTCCCTCCACGCTGAATCCCATGCAGTTCCCCGATCCCATTACCCAAAATGCTTATGCCATGGCTGGTAAGATCAGAGCAGTTCTTTATCAGCAGCCGTGTTACTGCCATTGTGATAAGGAAATGGGCCACGGCAGCCTGTTCGATTGTTACACCGGTACTCACGCGGCGGTGTGTAACATTTGCAAGATGGAAGCGATCTACGCTTTCAATGAAACAGCGAAGAAAAAAAGCGCCGCGCAGATTCGGGACGGCATCATTAAAGGCGAATGGAAGAAAGTTGATCTGGCGAAGTATCGGGAATACAAGCCGCCCCAAGGCACGCGGTAAAACTGGCGCAACGATATGAAACTTGTCATCAGTCGGTTGGTTTTTAATTGACGGGTGATTACCAGCTACTAACAACATCTTATGAATCTCGCAGAACTTTTTATTCGCCGGCCCATCATGACCACGCTGGTCACGGCGGCGATCCTCGTCTTTGGCATCATCGCTTATCGGCAGTTGCCGGTGAGTGATTTGCCCAACGTCGATTATCCCACCATTCAGGTGGCCGCCGCCCTGCCCGGCGCCAATCCAGACACCATGGCTTCCGCGGTGGCCACTCCGCTGGAGCGGCAATTTTCCACCATCGCCGGACTCGATTCGATGAGTTCGTCGAACACGCAGGGCTTTACCTCCATCACTCTTCAGTTTACCTTGAGCCGGAATATTGATGCCGCGGCGCAAGATGTCCAAGCCGCCATCTCCGCCGTGCAGGGCCAGCTCCCCACCGATATGCCGAGTCCGCCCACTTATCAGAAAGTGAATCCCGCGGACCAGCCCATCATTTATATGGCCGTGGCTTCCAAGACCCTTCCACTTTCCACGGTTGATCACTACGCGGACACCATCATGGCGCAGCGCATTTCCACCATCAGCGGCGTGGCGCAGGTTCAGGTGTTCGGTGAACAGAAATATGCGGTGCGCGCTCAGATTGATCCCAAGGCTCTGGCGGCGCGCGGCATCGGCATTGACGAAGTGACCGCTGCCATTCAGCGGGCCAATGTCAACCTGCCCACCGGCCTTCTGACCGGCGCCACCAAGGCTTTTTCCGTGCAGGCCAACGGCCAGCTTCTGGACTCGGCCGCTTACCGCCCTCTGATTGTCGCCTATCGCAACGGTTCGCCCATTCGCCTGGAAGAACTGGGCAGGGTGATTGACAGCGTCCAGAACGACAAGGTGGTGATGTGGGCGAACGGCGTTCAATCTGAGGTCCTGGCCATTCGCAAGCAGCCGGGGACGAATACCGTCGAGGTGGTGGACAACATCAGAAAGCTGCTGCCCACGTTCCGGCTGCAGATTCCGGCCGGAATTGAAATGAACATCGGCTACGACCGGTCGGAGACGATTCGCGCTTCGGTCCATGATGTGAAATTCACCCTCCTCCTCACCATCGCGCTTGTCATCATGGTGATCTTCCTTTTCCTGCGCAATCTCTCGGCGACTATTATTCCCAGTATGGCGCTGCCGCTGTCGATTATCGGAACCTTCGCCGTGATGTATCTTCTGGGTTACACCGTGGATAATCTCTCGCTGATGGCGCTCACCCTTTCAGTGGGCTTCGTTGTGGATGACGCCATCGTCATGCTGGAGAATATTGTCCGCCACATGGAGAAGGGCGAGAGCGTGATGGACGCGGCGCTGAACGGTTCGCGGGAAATCAGCTTCACCATTCTCTCCATGACCCTTTCGCTGGCGGCCGTCTTCATCCCCGTTCTTTTCCTCGCCGGCATCCTCGGCCGGCTGCTCCACGAATTTGCCGTGGTCATCGCCACCGCTGTCCTCGTTTCCGGCTTTGTCTCGCTCACTCTCACCCCCATGCTTTGTAGTCGTTTCATTCGCCCGCCATCTTCTGAGAAGCACGGCAGGTTTTATATGGCAATCGAGCGTGTCTTCCAGGGCATGTTGGGGATTTATGATTGGAGCCTGAAAGGAGTTCTGCGCCACCGGTTCATCACCCTGATGGCATCGCTGGTAGTTTTGGTGGTGACTGTTTACCTTTTCTTTCTGATCCCGAAAGGTTTCCTTTCCAGCGAAGACTCCGGCCTGGTTGTAGGTTTCACCCAGGCGCAGCAGGGGATCTCCGTTGATTCGATGCGCCAACACCAACTGGAAGTGACTAATCTGGTGGTCCATGACCCCAATGTCTCGGACACATTTTCGATGGCGGGCGCCGGCTTCGCGGGCTTCGCATCCAACACCGGAATTTTCTTTTCTCACCTGAAGCCGCCTGACCAACGCCAACTCGCTCCGACACCGCAGCCGGTGGGAATCCTTGCGGTGCCGGGGATGATGGCTCTCTATCGCGGGTTCACAAAGATTTGGCCACGGCACATGAGCACGGACGACGTGATCAACGAGTTACGCTCCCAGCTCTTCAGCGTTCCGGGCATCATTGGGATCATGCAGAATCCGCCGCCCATCCAGATTGGCGGGCGGCTCACCAAGAGCCCGTACCAATTCACCTTGCAGGGCGCCGACACTGCGGAACTCTACGCCGCCTCAAATGTCCTGATGCAAAAAATGACGCAGATTCCCGGCTTGCGCGACGTGAATACCGACCTGCAAATTGCCAATCCGCAGGTGAACGTGCAAATTGACCGCGACAAGGCCTCGGCCCTGGGCGTCACGGCGTTTCAAGTGGAGGACGCGCTGGCCTCGGCCTACGGCGACCGGCAGATTTCCACCATCTATCGGCCGGACAATGAATACAAGGTGATCCTGGAGCTTGAACCACAATATCAACGCGACCCCAACGTGCTCTCCATGCTCTATATCCGCTCGTCAGGCGGGCAACTGGTGCCGCTCAGTTCCGTCGCCAGCTTCACCCAAAGTCTCGGTCCGCTGGCCGTGAACCACACCGGGCAACTTCCCAGTGTCACCCTGAGCTTCGGTCTGGTTCCCGGCGTGGCGCTGGGCGACGCCGTATATAGGGTGCAGACCCTGGCGCGCCAGACGCTTCCCCCCAGCATTGCCGGCAGCTTCCAGGGAGAGGCCCAGGCTTTTGAAGCGTCCCTGGTGGGCCTCGGCGTTTTGTTGGTTCTGACTATCTTCCTGATATATGCCTTGCTGGGCATTCTATATGAGAGCTTTATCCATCCTATAACCATCCTCGCCGGGTTGCCCTCCGCCGGCCTGGGCGCCATCGCCACCCTGATGATTTTCAACTACCCCCTCAACCTTTATGGATTTGTGGGCATCATGATGTTGATTGGGATTGTGAAAAAGAACGCCATCATGATGATTGACTTCGCGCTGGAGGCGCAAAGGAAAGAAGGGAAGAACTCCCGGGATGCCATCTATGAAGGCTGCCTGGTTCGTTTCCGACCCATCATGATGACCACTATGGCGGCTTTGATGGGCACCCTGCCCATCGCCATGGGTTTCAGCGCCAGCGCGGAAACGCGCCGTCCGCTGGGACTCGCCGTGGTGGGGGGCCTCGTGGTCTCGCAGCTCATCACCCTTTACATCACGCCGGTTTATTACATTTACCTCGATCAGTTCCAGCATTTTGCCGGGGGTTTGTTCGGCCGTCGCCGAACTGCGGCCGAGCGTGCTGCGCGCGATGAGTCGGAACAAGCTATCGAGCCAGCTCTCGCCGGCGCCGGGACTCATCATGCCGGACAAGTCGAGCCCATCCAATCTTGATTGCGATTGCCTGTCGTTATTTTCGCCGTCCCGATGACCGCGGCAAAGTTGGGACCGATCGCTTGATGTGAGCATCTCATCTGGTTTTACTTACATCAAAATAACTCTATTCCGAAAACTTGCATTGTGACTCAAAGGGCAATCGAAGGGCCTCCGTCATGAAAACCAGAAAGATTTTGCGTGGCTTGACTTTGCTTGGGGCGAGCGGCTTATTTTGCTCAGGCCTCGCGTGCGGACAAACTGAAACTTCAGGCGCGACTCAGGCCGCTCCGCCTGGTGACATGAGAACCATCCGCCTGATTGTCGATCAGGGAGCGCCGATGTGGCTGGCGCTCGCCAAGCCTCTTCCGGCCAAGAAGGCGGGCGAGGCCGTGGAAGCCCGATTGATTGAACCGCTATACGCATTTGACCGGGTTGTGGTGCCGGCGGGAACACATGTGCTGGGGCGCATCACAAAAGTCGAGCCGGTTTCCCGCCAGGCGAGGACGCGGGCGATTCTGGCCGGAGACTTCACTCCATTACGCGAGGCTCAAATCGAGTTTGATACTTTGGTGCTCAAAGACGGAAAGCAATTACCCATGCAGACAAAGGTTTCCGCCGGCCTCCCTGAGGTTGTGCATCTGGAAAGTCACTCCGCAGGATCAATGAAGCATCAGAGCCAGACGCAACAGATCACGGAGCTTGCCCGGGAGGAGATCAAAGCCAGGCGGCAGAAGGCGATGGACATCATCAAAAGTCCGGGGAAAATGGATCGCGTGAAGGCCACCGTCAAGGCCAGGGCCCTGGCGATGCTGCCATACCATTCGCAAACCATGCCGGTGGGCACGCGGTTTGACGCGGAACTGCTTGCCCCGCTCGATTTTGGCACAATAGTGGTCCCGGCGCTTGACCTGGTAAAGATCGGATCTTCTGCTTCGCCGCTCGGCGTTGCCCACGCGCGTTTGATTACGCCTTTGAGTTCGGCCACGACCCAGCGCGGCAAACCGGTGGAAGCCATTTTGTCGCAACCCATGTTCACCGGTGACCATCACCTGATTCTGCCCGTGGGCAGCCGCCTGGAAGGCATCGTGTTACAGGCGCAACCCGCCCGCCGGTTTGATCGCAACGGTTCGTTGCGATTTACCTTCCGCCGCATCGTCCCGCCTTCGGGAGTTACGCAGAGCGTTGAGGGCAATTTATCAGGCGTGGCGGCCAATCGGGAATCGCACATTAAGCTGGACGCGGAGGGCGGCGCTCATGCCACCACTCCCAGGAGCAGTTACGTTCTGCCCCTGCTTGACGTGATGCTGGCGAGTTCCACGCTCGACGGATTGGATCGCAAGGCTCACCTGGAGCATCGCCATTATGACGGCCCGGATCCGGGCCGGGCCACAACCGGCGGCATTGGTTTTGGTTTGATCGGAACTGTGGCGGCGCTCAGCTCACACGTTGCCGCCACAACTTTTGGAATGTATGGCGCCGCGTGGGGAGTGTACACTCGCTTCATCGCGCGGGGAGATGAAGTTGTCTTCGCCATGGACACCCCAATGGAAATAACTTTGGGTTCCCACAGCAGCCCGCCCAAGGATAACACTCCGGAGCTCAAATTCACCGCGGCGAATTAGACCGCAGCCGCGCAGCCCGAAGGTTACTCATTCCCGTCCCGCGCCTGCGGCAGGCATCCACTCCTATGAAAATTCTCTGACCAACACGCAGTCATTCCCGCGCAGGCGGGAATCCACTTTGCGATCCACTGGAGATTCGCCGGCCACCACGCTTCACGCCCTGGTAAGAAAGATGGGCAAGCCGAGCAAGTGCGCGTAATTGGGGCGGTAGCGCTGGGTGTTGTACATCGTTTCCACGTCCACTTTTCTTGGGCCCAGGCCGGGGTCGGGAATCGGGACGCTGGCGTAGCAGCCGTGTGAAATGGCCATCATCAGGCCGTGCTCACCCTTCGCAATGCAATCCATGGCCATGCCGGCAAACGTGCTCGCCACCATCTTGTCCACGAAGTCTGGACTGCCGCTGCGCAGGTCGTAAGTGAGGTCGCTGACGATGGTTTCCTCCCCGGTTGCCTTCTTTATTTCGTCGCTCAAGTCTTCGCCCACATTGGCCTTGTGGCGATGGCCGAAGGCGTCCGCCTCGCCATACTCACGCACCTGGTAGCCCTGCCATTCGGCGCCTTCGGAAAGAATCACCAGCGAGTAATTACTGGGATTGGCTTTTTTGTCGGTCATCAAAATTTCGATCAAGTGCTGCACGTCGAATCGGTATTCCGGAATGCAGCAGCGCACCGAGGAAACATAAGCGGTGTAGAGCGCCGTGTAGCCCGCGTCGCGCCCGAAAATTCGGAAAATGCCAATGCGTTCGTGCGAGCCCACCGTGGTTCGTTGCCGGTCAATGGCCTCCATAGCGCGCGTGATGGCGGTGGAGAACCCGATGCAATATTCGGTGTTGCGTACGTCATTATCCATCGTCTTGGGGACGGCGATCACGCGCACACCTTCCTTGTCGAGCCGCGCCGCATAACTCAGCGTATCGTCGCCGCCAATGGCCACCAGGTAGTCGAGCTTGAGATTGCCGACATTCTTCAGGACTTGCGAAGTGATGTCATAAGTGGTGGAGGTTACGCCCTTCTTGCTGCTTTCGGACTTGGGATACTCGCGGTCCTTGCAGATCGGCGGAAGTTTTTTCATTTTGGCCGGATTGGTGCGCGTGGTGTGCAGATAGGTGCCGCCCGTGCGGTCAATGGTGCGCGTGTTTTCACGGGTCAAAGGAAGAATGTAACGGGCGCGGCTGGCCGGATCGTCCAGGTTGACGTGCGTCAGACCTTCCCATCCGCGGCGGATTCCAATGACTTCGCAGTCGATCTCGCGCGCCCGATACACCACGGACTTGATGACTGAGTTTAATCCGGGGACATCGCCGCCCCCGGTGAGGATTCCGATTCGCTTGGCTGGCATGGGCTCTCCCTGGTCGTAGAATTAATCACGACAGAATTAATAGAATTAATTTATAACCCTGCTCTGTGCTGCGGCCGTATATTAACATCGGTAGTGCCCCGGTATTTTATCATCGGCCGCGCAGGCTGGATACCCGTTCGTCGTCCGTCATTCCCGCACAGGCGGAGGCCCCCTGGTTCTGCAATGGCGGGAATCCACTTAAATTCCATCTGGGCCACTTCTTGTCATCCCCAGTCCGACGAGAGATCTGCTCAGTCCCTTTGCATTCCGTTTGCCCTTCCGCTCCCCCCCGCTTGTCATCTTGAGTCCGACGAGGGATCTCGCCCTGATCTCTTAAATGCGCGCTGCTCCAATTTCTAATTCATGCTTCATACTTTCTTCAAACCCCACCTGCCACATGGTACCTACTACCTCCTATCTCTCTGTCGCTTATCCTCCTGTTGAGGCTTAAGCTATCCCCCGGCGCGTAAACCAAAAGAAATTCCTGGTCTGTTGGTTCGGATTGGGAAGTTAGGCATCTGGCGAATCCAGCTTGTACTGCGTTAGGGGAATTTATATGGCGGAGATAGCGTAGACAAAAGCCGTCGAGATACTTGAATCTCATGTGGTACGAATTTCAACGCCGCGAGGATCCGGCACCGGATTTCTCATTTCCAATGGCCACAATAATGCAATTTGTGGAATTGCAACAGCGGTTCATGTCGTTAACCATGCCCATTACTGAGAAGAGCCAATACGGATAGACCACTTGGCGACAGGCAAATCTGTCGTTGTAAGGCGTGACGACCGGGCGATTTTCCTTGATTTAAGCCGGGATACAGCGGCCATACTGCTTAATCGAGGTGATTTGCCATTACCAGGGAGTCCGCTACCATTCGTTCAGGAAGGCAAAGCCGTAAAAATAGGAGTGGAGATCGGTTGGCTTGGCTTCCCTGCGATCCCAAATGCAAGTCTATGCTTCTTCGCAGGGATCGTAAGCGGTCACGTCCCATCTCAAAATGCATACTTGGTCGACGGCGCCGCGATCAATGGCGTGAGTGGAGGATCGGCATTTCACTTGTTCCCTACAGAAGCCAATCCTGTATATCTCATGGGTGTCCTGTCAGCGTACGTGCCCAATCGTTCGACCGGTGAGATGTTACCGGGACTTTCAGTCGTTAGGCTCATTGAACAATTTCACGAACTTGCTCCCACCTTCGCGTCCGTGGATCAAGCCAGGGAGGCAGAGCCGCCCGCGGAACCACCATCACCAAAGCCAGAGGGCGAAAGTCTGGGTGATACACCCTCAAAACGCGGAGGTTAGGCGACGGACCGGCTGGCGCAGGCACTTCCGTGGCCTGCGAGTGGCACTCAAAGAAGCGATTTTAGATTTTCGATTTGGGATTTTGGATTGGGAAATACCGAAGCAAGCAGGAACAAAAAAAGCGCGTTGTGCCAGGAATTTGGTCTTGGGGACGCCACACGGGACCACAATGCGGTTTGACAGATTCAGCTTTCAATCGCATTGCAATGGCTTTTAGGGTATAGATTAGAGAGGGAGCAGAAGATTATGCAGACCATTAAAGACCTCTCCGTAGAGGAATTGAAAGCGGTTATCGGCGAGGGGGTTGAGGAAAAGTTGCGCGAGATGCTGATCGATCCTGACGCAGGTCTTTCTCTGCGGCTCGAAATTCGGGAACGCCTGCTAAAAGACCTTCAGGAACCGCAACACGATGGGCGAAATATTCCCGCGGCTGAACTGGCCCGCGGTCGTGGCTTGGAATGGTAGATGTAATTTCGCTCTCCAACGGCCCAGGACTTTGAAAAGCTCGATCAAGCGGTGGCCGCTCGTCTCCTCAAGAAACTTCGCTGGCTCGCCGAGAATTTTGACTCCATAAAGACGTGCTGGTGAAAATCCTCCAGGAGCGGGTGGAGTCGAGCCGAGGACGGCGCCACCCGCGCAGGGTGAAGCGCAATAGGAGCAACTTCCCGCTGCCCCCGCGAACCGTTTATTTGAATGTTCGCATCGAATTCTCAAGATGCGTCAAGGTCTTAAAGTAAACTGTATTGGGGCCAGACCCTCTTTCGCGGGGTTAACATCGCGCACTGTCCTTACCCTTCAGGGCGCGGGCGGCTTTTGTCCCGCGGGCGGGGGTGGCGGCGCAGGTGGCTTGGCGAACTTCTCATCATCAATCGCAACGTTCTGTTGAATCTGGTCAACCTGAATCGTGAAGCGCCCGAGAGGCCGCGCAACCGTCCAGCGGAAGGGCACCTTAACACCGTCGGCGTCGCGATAATCGGCAAAATCAATTTGCGTCGGGTTGCGGCCCAGCGGTGTTTCCACATATTGTACTTCGCGCACCAGCAACCCTGATTGCTCGTCGAAATAGAGCTTCACCGGCGGCTGGCCCCGTCTGAGCCCGAAGATCAAGTACGCATCGCGATCGCCCACTTTTTCCGCCGGCCGCGGGCGGAACTGGACGAAAAGCTTCTTCATGTCAGCCGCAAAATTGAGGTCAGCGTCGAGTTTCATGTTCTCAAGCTCCCCGCCTGTGACTTCGCGCGGCGGGCCAAAACCTGACATCCACCCCTCCTGGCCGTCGTAGGCAGTGGAGCTTTCGCCCCGTGGCGTGTGCGTTACAGATAGACGTTTGTCCGGAGCCTTGGCGTAAATTTCCACCGGAATGCTGCCCGGGCCAAATCCAGTGAGCGTGCCCTTTTCCATGCGGCTGGTGATTTTTTGCATGGCGTCAGCGCCACCCACCGCCTGTACATACTTATCGAGAATCTGATCCGCTGTGGGTCCGGCTGGGACGGCGGCAGGATTTGTGCCTGCGGCGTTCGGTCCACCAGGCATGGGCTTCGGCGCCACTTCGGCAATAATCGGTATGCCCATCGGCTCCGCCGCGCCACGGTGGCAGGAGTTGCACGTAACCACAGTGTGGCCCTGGAAGTTGTCTTTGTTGATGGCCAATTCCATCAGGATCATCTTGCGCGCAATTTTTTTCTTTTGTTTATCGTCTTTATCAAACGCGCCCCTCACGTGGCAATATTCGCATTCAACACCCAGCGAGCTCGAGATGAATTGCATGGCCGGAATCAGCTGGTCGGCCGGAATGCCTTTGAGCGCCTGAATGTTTTTGAATCTGGCTTCCGCCAATTGCGGCCCTGGCGCTGCCGGAGCCTGCTGTGCCATGCCCATCCGATTCCCTGCGATCGCGATCGCAAGCGCAATAAGAGTCAGCGCGGCAACCGAAATAATGGAAATATTCGTTAAGTTTGATTTCGTTTTCATGTCCACTCCTGCATGTAGGATTCGAGCCCGAATTATAGCAGACGACTCTAGGTTTGCAATGGTTACAGGTTTTTGGGTGGTGGTGCTACTTGCGAGGCGCTGGCCCACCCGGGCGAAGTCATTCCCGGCCAAGGTGGAATCCACCTTCTGCTTTCGCGAGGGTGACAACAAGAGGTATCCGTCATTCCCGCGCAGACGGGAATCCAGCCACGGTTCGCGCTGGTCTGGCTCGACCTTAGTCGTCATTCCCGGCCATGTGGGAATCCACCTTCCACTTTCGTGGGAATGATTGCACAGAGGAGAGCCTGTTCCTCCAATTGACTTCACCGCCTAAGACTCACAGGCATTGAATTGCACCGCTGCTTGGCATATAGTTAGCCCAACATACCTTGCTTTTTGGGGGGACAAAATGAATCTGCTTCGTCCTGACTATTCCCGGAGTTTCCATTCCTTCGCTTGCATAACTTTTGCTTTGATTTTTCTTTCCGGTTGTGGGCCAACCATTCAGCGTCCGGCCGGGCCGGCGGGTGAATACTCTGACGCGACGGATTTATTCGAGAAGGGAAAATTCCGTCAAGCTATCCAATTCAGTGAAGGTCTGGCCAACGCTTCCCCGCCCACTCCCTACACGGACCGGGCCCTGGTGCTGCGCGCGGTCATTTTTAGCGGCCAAATCAAGGCTTACAAAGATTTGGCGGATGCCTACTCAGCAGGCTGGGAGAAAACCAAAGATCCTCAATATAGATCGGAATATGGCGCCCAGCGCCAGGACAATCTCCAGTACGGCGTGGAGGCGGCGCTCAACCTCGACCAGGTCGCGGGCCAGCTTACCAAGGGCGTAACCATCCCCAAGGACCTTATGCTCGAAGTCCCTTATCCCGCAGCCGAAGGCCCGAC
>DASYXZ010000272.1:0-13028 GCA_035934315.1 Terriglobia bacterium
ATTCCGCCGGAAAGTTAAACTTTATTCCCGCCAGAAAATTGATGTGCAATGCCGGAAAGCCGAAAGATTCCTCATACTTCTGATTCAAGAAATTGTTCAGCCGCCCGTAGACCTCCACGCCGCGCGGCAACTGGTAGGAAAACCCGGCATCGGCGCGAGTGTAACTCTTGTTGGTAAAAAAGCAGGGGAGGCCCGGTCCAAACGGGGGCGGCTCGCAGGCAAAGGTCCCCTCGTTCGGCTCCACGTCCAGAACCGGGCCGCGGAAATAGGCGTCCGTGTTCAGCATCAGGCGCTTGTGAATCCAAGTGACATTATAGAAAGCGGAATTCTTCGGACGCCGGATCAACTGCTGCCCAACATGAAAAGGTGACAATGCCACGCTGGTATTTTCCAGCGCCAGGATTGACGTGTCGAGCAGGGTGTATTCGGATTCCACCTGCAATGCGCGCGTGGGTTGAAAGCGGAAGGAAAGTTCCATGCCTTGGGCGCGGGCATTGCCCAGATTGGCGGAAGTGAAGGTGCTGAGGCTGGTTAGCGAGCCGCCCAGCACGACAATCTGGTCCTCAAACCGGTTGTAGAAGTAGGTGGCGTCCAAAACGGCGCGATCAGAAAGGAACCTCTGCTCGACGCCCGAGTCGAGACTGACGGACTTCTCCGGTTTTAATTGCGGATTGTTGGTGAACGCCAGCTCAAAGCCGCTGGCGGCGCGGATGCCCGTGCCGAAACTTCCGTGCAATCGCGTCGCGCCGAGCCAGCACCCGCTGGAGGCTTCTCGCGCGAGGAAGGCCGCCGAAACGCGCGGGTTTACTTTTACGATCGAGCTTGAGGGCAAAAATGGCCGGGACCCGAAAGCGTCCGGCGGCAACGCGCGCGTGCGGAGATCATCCACCCGCAACCCCGCGTTCACGAACCAGCGCCGCGTGGGGTTCCACCGATTCTCCACAAAATAGGCCAGACTGGTGCGCGGCAGAAGGAACGGAGTATTGTTCGAATCCGCGATGAAGGTGTTCTTCGTCTGCTCGCGGTTGTACTCAAAACCCGCCACCAGAAAATCCTGGTTGGAGACGGTGATCTCGCTCCGTGTATTCAGCACGCCGCGCAGATCATTGGAGTATGAATCGCCGAAGGGTGAAATGAAGTAATAATCATTGGTGGCCACGCTTCCTGTGACCACTTGCCGAAGGCGTGAGGAGATTTGCTCGGTGAAGTTGCCCCCAAATCCGAACAGGTTTTGCTTGTCGCGCGAGACCGTGTCGATTCCGGGAAAGAGCTGGTCAGGATCCGACCCATAAGGCCCGGGGACGCCCGCGCTATTCGCGTCACCGTAGAAATGGAAGTTCACCTGCCGCCGCGGGCTGCGCGAATAACCGAGGTTCAGGTATGCCGACTGATTCCAGTAGCGGTCGTTTGCCACCACGCCGCCCGAATCGAGCCGCGCAAGATCGTAGTCCCAAATTACGCCGCGAGTGAGGCCGCTGCCGTCGGTGGCGAAGCGGCTCGTATTAAAGCTGCCACCCTCTGCCAAAGCAGAAAAGTGCGGCGGTCCTGCGCCCGCGCGGCTCACGATGTTGATGACGCTGGTCACGGCATTCGAGCCATACAAAGCGCTTTCCGGACCGCGCGTCACCTCAACGTGATCCACGCCGTCGGTGGATAGCGGAGCAAAATCAAAAGCCCCGCCGAATTGGTTCACCTCGATTCCGTCAATCATCACCAGGTTGTAATTGGAGTTGCCGCCGCGAACGAAGACGCCCGTCACGCCGCCGCGCCGGCCCGTCTGGTTCACCTCAATTCCGGGAACGCCGCGCAATACATCCAATACGGATTGGGCTCCACGGTCATCCATTTCCCGGCGGGTGATGACGCTCACCGATGCTCCGGTCTCGGGCGCCAGCGCGCCACCGAGCGCCGCGGAAACCACCACGTGCTGGTCAACCGCGCTGAGCTTAAGGTGCAGGTCCAAGTCCTGTGTTTCCGTGTCCTGTATTCGAACGATGTTTGAGGATGCTGAAAGCCCCGGCGCGATGGCCACCAGCGTGTACTCGCCCTCGCGCAAACCTTCAAATCGATATTGCCCTTTCCCATCGGTCTCGCGTTCCGCAAGCGGGGTGAGCGAACTGAGGAGCGTAACCCGCGCCCCGGCAACGGAGAGGCCGCCCGGGTCAAGAACCGCTCCCTCAATCGTTGCCGCGTAACCCATACCGGGATGGAAAAAGATTGAAGCTGGAACAAATAAGGCGAGGGCCACTACGGGAATGATTTTTCTAAATTCTGACTTCTGATTTCTAACTTCTGAATTCTTCATGGATCTCCTTTTCCCCGCTCTTACGACGGGGCGTAGACGGCGGAAGGAGTCCGGAAGAATCGGGGCGGGAAAATAAAAAGCCCCCCAATCCATCGTGCCGGAAATGGGAGGCGCGGCCGCTTCCCCAGGACTCTTTCCGTCGAAGAGTTAGGTTGAGTAAAAGTTCCCGGGCAGGCTTCCTGACTTTCGGGTTATCGCCTCATCCTCAACCTTCCCATTCCAATAATTCGGAGCAGTGGCCGTCAGTCAATTGACTGACTCGGAGGATTCAGCTCGCCGATTACAGTGGCGGGACCGCGGCCGATTTTCACGGCCTTTCCTTTTGTTCCCGAGCCCGCAGGGCGGAATCGGGACACCCGGAGAACATGAAATTTCAAAGAGCGAACTGACAGGGGAAAATTACCATTTGGTGATCCAAATGTCAAGTGGCCAGGGCGGTTGCAGGATTTTAAATTTAGATGCACATGACTCCGAATCAAGGGTGTTGATGAAATGTTCTGAAAACAATAACCTTCCATGGTAGAAACCATGAGCTTCAGCAGAAGTTCTTGACAACGAAAGGAATATATATGCATAATTACGCATGTGAGCTACTATGGACTATCATGCTGAGCTTTTCAATGGGTTAGGCGACCCGACCCGCCTGCGCTTGCTGAACCTGCTCACCCAGGCAAAGGAAATCTGCGTTTGTGAGCTGGTGGATGCCCTCCAGGTTCCGCAGTACAATATTTCCCGGCATCTTCACGTGCTGCTGAAGACCGGAATGGTTCAGGATCACAAGCGCGGGAAGTGGGTCTATTACAGCGTCGCGAAAAATCTGAAGCTGTATCAACGAACTTTGCTCAGGGCCGTCAGTGAACTGCGGGACGAGCGGGAAGATTTACGCCAGGACGAAGCTCGCGCCGGACGCCGGCTGAAACTTCGCAGCGGTGGTGTATGTTGTGTCGGGCTGGTTTCGAAGATAGGAAATTCGTCGCAAGAAACGGCGGCGCAAAATGTCGCCGCCAGGTAGGAAGGCCGAATTACTTTTTCCGGTCCAATTAAATTGAATAGAGAAGAGAGGAAAAACATGTCAAATAAGGCGCAGGAAGTTGAGGATAAAACAATCAAGAAGGCGGTGGAGACGCGATACGCCGGAATCGCTCGCGGTGAAATCAAGGCGGATGGAAGTTGTTGTTCCGGGTCTCCGTTGCCCGCTACCACCACCTACAACACCTGCACGATGACGGCCGGTTATAATGCCGCGGAGCTCGCTGCGCTGCCCGAAGGGGCGGACCTCGGCCTGGGGTGTGGCGATCCCACGGCGGACGCCGACCTGCAACCCGGGCAGACCGTGCTCGATCTCGGCAGCGGCGCCGGAGTTGACTGTTTTCTGGCGGCACGGCGGGTGGGCGCGGACGGCTATGTAATCGGCGTGGACATGACGGATGACATGCTGGCCAAAGCGCGCGAGAACGCCAAGGGGGGCAAATTTACCAACGTTGAATTTCGCAAAGGCGAGATTGAAGCGTTGCCCGTGGAATCCTCGACCGTCGACCGGATTATTTCCAACTGCGTGATCAATCTGGCCCCCGACAAGAAAAAAGTTTTCAATGAAGCTCATCGGGTGTTGAAGCCGGGCGGGGCCATCACGGTTTCCGATATTGTATCGCTGGGCGAAATTCCCGCTTCCGTCCAGCGCGACATGGAACAGTGGGCGGGCTGCACCGCGGGAGCGCTGGAGAAGGAAGAATACCTGGAGGTCATCCGCTCGGCCGGTTTCAAGACCGTCGCGGTGCTCAAGGAGGTAGTTTACGATTACCTGCGCACCGCGGAATACGGCCTGGCCAGTGTTACGGTGCGCGCGGTGAAGTAAGGGCTCCCGGAAAACATCCCACAAAGCTAAACCAACCAGACGTTTTGCTGTCTGGGTGTATACTAGGCTCCCGGCGCGATGTCCACTCCCGCCATTCAACGTGAGATGCGGGCCGCTTCGAGGAGACCGCGAACTCGAAGAGCCGCAGCAGGCTTGGGATGAACAAAGGATTGGTTTTTCTGTTGTTGAGTTTGGTGCCCGCTTTCGCCCAGGCTCCTGAACAATCTGGCTCGGGCGTCATCCGTATCTCCGTTGACTTGGTGCAGGTGGATGCGGTGATCACCGACTCGAAGGGCCGTCAGGTCACCAACCTTAAACCCGAAGATTTTGAAATCCTCGAAGACGGACATCCCCAGAAAATCACCAACTTTTCTTACGTATCTCTGACCCCCGCAGCGGCTCCTGGAACTCCCGCATACGCCTCGCCCAGGGTGACGCAAGGCGCAGACTCGATTCCGACAGTCCGGCTTCGACCGGAGGTCATCCGCCGCACCATCGCGCTCGTGGTGGATGATCTTGGTCTTTCATTTGAAAGCACAGTTTATGTGCGGCAAGCTCTCAAGAAATTCGTGGATCAGCAAATGCTGCCCGGCGACCTGGTGGCGATTCTTCGCACCGCCGCCGGCATGGGCGCGCTGCAACAATTCACTTCGGACAAGCGTCTTCTTTATGCCGCGATCGATCGTATCCGCTGGTATCCCATGGGTCGCGGCAACATCGGCGCCTTTGCACCGCTAGGCAGCCAGTCTCAGGGGGGTAGCGGGCAGACGATGGGCGCGAGCGGGCGCGGCGGCGCAGGCAGCGGCGCAATGATGGGCAGCGCTGATTTCGGCCGCCAAGAGATGGAGTTCCGCTCGGACATTTTCTCCATCGGCACCCTGGGCGCGCTCAATTATGTGATCAAAGGATTGCGCAGCCTCCCGGGCCGCAAAGCCGTGATCCTATTTTCCGACGGCGTCCCCATTATGTTGCGCGTCGGCCTTGACAGTCGCGTCCTGGACTCGCTGCGCGCCTTGACCGACCTTGCCAACCGGTCCTCTGTTCTGATGTACGCCATCGACGCCCGCGGCCTTCAGACCCTCGGCCTAACGGCGGCGGACGGAGCCGCCACACTTTCGCCGAACCAATTGGCGCATAGCCTGGAGAACCGCCGCGCCGATTTTTTCGACTCCCAGCAAGGCTTGGCGTACCTTGCCGCCCAGACGGGCGGATTATTCATCCACGACACCAATGATCTAAATTGGGGCGTCGGACGCATCCTGAGGGATCTTAGTGGATACTATCTGATTGGCTATAAGCCGCCATCAGATACGTTTAAAGCTGTGAATCATGGCCGCGCCTTCCATCAGATCAAAGTGAAGGTTAAAGTGGCAGGGCTGCGCGTTCGCTCACGCACCGGTTTCTATGGGATTCCGGACGAGGATACCCATCCCGTCTACCACACCCGAGGCGAGCAGTTGATGGCGGCGCTTTCTTCGCCTTTCAGCTCCTCGGGTGTGCGAGTGAACCTTTTCTCGATGTTTACGAACGGCGGCCCGACTGGCTACATGGTTCGATCTCTTTTCCATATCGATGCGCGTGACCTCACCTTCCAGGAACAACCCGGCGGCCGTGAGAAATTGACCTTTGATGTTGTCGTCTTCACTTTTGGCGATAACGGAATAGTGGTGGACGGCCGGGATAACACCTATTCGGGTTCAGTGACCAAGGAGCAGTACGCCATCATGCTAAAAAAGGGGGTGGAATACTCGCTCGATTTTCCGTTAAAGAGGCCCGGCGCCTATCAGCTTCGCGCTGCGGTTCGCGATTCTTTTTCCGAGCGCGTAGGCTCCACCAGTCAATTCATTGAGGTTCCCAATTTGCGCTGCGGCAGGCTGGCCGCTTCAGCTATCGTCCTCGACGCAAAAGGCGCAGGTGATGAGGGCCCGGTCCTGCGGCAATTCCATCCCGGCGAGCAGGTGACCTACGGTTTGAGAGTTTATAACTCCCGGCTGGACCCAGCCACGCAGGCGACCAACCTGATAGAGCAATTTCAGCTTTTTCATCATGGGCGGCAGTTACTGGCGGCGAATCAGAAGAAGATCGAATTGAAATGGCAAACTAGCGGAAAAGTGCTGGCCCTTTACGGCGCGCTAGGGCTCACTTCGAAGATGAAACCTGGTAATTATGTCTTCCAAATTACCCTGACGGATAAACTGGCCAGAAAGAGAAAATACTCGACCGTGACCCAGTATATCGATTTCGAAATCATCGGAACCTCTTAAGACTTCCGTTCCGCGGCGCCGCAAAACTCTTAGGCAACCCCGGCTATTTACTTCTCTTTGGCAAAGCCTAACTATGCCGACTGGAGGGTGCCGTTTGAATTGAGACACGATTCCACTGGGAACATGGAATCGCTCCGGATGAGGCTCACTACGCGGCGCAACGGCAATTTGGAAACGCACAACTTTTGAAAGACGATAAGGAGTTACGATATGTGGGGAGGGAATGGATTGGGACCATTGATTCAAGACTTGGCCCAAGGTGTGCCGAGGCCGGTCAAGAATCCCGGCTTCACCCGTGCTCGTGCGCACACTGACACAGGATGCCTGTGCCGGCCCGCTCCGTTCGACCTGCCGCCTCTCCTGATCCGATTCTTCGTTTACCGAACCGGTTTTTCCACGAGCTCTGCTGAAGTCTTTTCGATTTTTTCCGTGGCCATCTGCGGCTCGATCACCAGTTCCCGGGTCAACTGATAATTAAGCTGCGTGCCCGCGGGCAGCGCCAAATCCGGGCCGCGTTTGCGAACCGTATCGACATACCCCGCCACGCCGCCAATGGCTCCGCCGACCACCGTGCCGGTGAGGCCGCCAAAGAGCGTGCCCACAAATCCGCCGCCGCCCATGCCCGCTCCGATTTCCTCCAAATTCCTGATGCGCGCATTCGGTCCGCGCACTCCTCCTTCGTCGCCTTTCACCGCGGCGCCTTCCGCGCCGTACACGGCGCTCAAGATGGCGCTGATGGGACTCGTCGTGCCATCGGGCATCACCACTTTTTCCGCCGCCAGGCGCATTTCGCCCACGCCTCTAAAATGTCCCGGCCGCTGTACCTGCGCGATGCGCCCTTCGATTTTTGCCCCCACCGGAATTACAAGGTGCCCGTCAATCGTGACCGGCTCGCTGACATTCGCGGTAAAAGGATCGCCCTCCACATTTAATTGGGTGGTGATCGTTTGGGTGAGGCGGCAGTGCAGGACGGACCCGGCGGGGATGGTAATCTTTTCCGCCCGCGCCGGACGCAGGCTGAATGAAACGCAGAATACCAGCAGACTAACGGACAATAAAACGCGCGTGACCATGACTTGGATACCTCCTGTAGGTTCCACATGGCCGGACCCTGGCGCCTTGTCCAGCTTGGTTTTAGATTGGGTCCGAAGTTTCCTTACCTCGCGGACCGTATGACATTCACTTCATCAGATACGCCTCGAAGCCGCCCTCACGACGCCGGGCCATCTGGATTAATTCCCGCTGGGCACCAGCAGCCCCTTAATCTTTGTGAATTGTAACTGATTTTATTAAAACACTACAATTATTTTGTTCGCTTTGCCGGGCTTGGCTCCCAGACGCGGCACGGAGCCTGCGCTCGGCGCAGGCTCCGTGACCGTGGCAAGATTTTCCACCGAAAGCTGTGGCGCCTACTCGCCGCCTTGCGCGCGGGCCGAGGCCGTCTCATTAGCGCCCCTGGGCGTGCTGATGTACCCTTTGATCTGACCGGGTTGCACTTGATTGACCACCAGCTCGTAAAACTGTTTTGAGTTGCCGGTGGCGAAGAAGATGGGCTCGTTCACCGTGCGATTCTTCTTTTCAATCACCATGTCGTCCGCCAGCAGGTTCACGTTAAAACGGTGGCGCTTGACGTTGGCTTTTTTCAGGATCAGCCCCACGCCCGCCACGGTCTGCTTTTTATTGCGGGGCAGGGTAAATTCAAAGTAATCGCGCTCGCCCATTTTGCGCAATTGTTCGATGTCGTCATGATTGCGGGCAATTAAAGTTCCGAACTGGCTCCGCGCCATGCCGAGATCCGACCGCGTGTCATCCACCAATTTCTTGGTGCTGTCCAGTTGGGTTTTTGCGGCGGAAACATCCTCACTAAGCGCGCCGACTTGTTGCTGATCGGCCTTGGTTGCGATCTCCTGTTTCAACTCATTGGCCTGGTCTTCCTGTTGTTTCTGGAGTTTCGTCACCAGGGTGCGCGCGTGCTGCAATTGCTTTCCCGTTGATCCCATGTTCCGCGCGGTATGGTCCAACTCCGCCTTCATTTCCCCAAGCGCCTGAGCGCTGGAGTTCTCCACGGCCGCGACTTTGGATGAAAGTTGCTGTTCCATGTCCGCGCGCGTCTGTTGCTGGGCGGCGGCCACGGAATCATGCAATTTGTTGGTTTGATTAATCGAGTAAATTTCGCCCGCCGCCAGGGCTGCCATGATCAAAAAAATGATCGCGAAAATGCCAGTATGGCTGGAGGGCGCCGGATAATTATTGTTAGTCCCTTGCTCTTCTTTGGTTTCCTTAACATCGTCGATAGCCATGGTCTGATCTCCCTCTCTTCTAATCTGCTTGGGGCGAGCTGCCCAAAAGACTTGGCGCTCGTTCCTGGTTTTAACCAAGCAATGCAAGTGCCAGATTGGTTGAATGTTAATTCATTGCAAACACAGGCGTTATGGTTTGCTTTAGCCCAGCCTATGCACCTTGGCAAGCATTTCTTACTCTGCCCATGTAAAAAATTATGTGGACCTGGCGTGCTGCAACCCCTGACGCATAGCTGAAAGGGTTGGCACAATCTCTGCCCTCATGCCTTGCAGACGCATTGCCGATACCGTAAGGGGGATTGTTGCCCAAATTAGGTGGTTGGGCGCGTGCCGGAGAGGATATGGATCGCCGCGTCTGCCAGAAAAATTCTTAATTGAGCGAAGATGAAACGGCCCGCTGGGCACCGGCTACTTCCGCCGCAGCTCATCATGCTTTTTCAGTTTCTTGGGGAGGTTTGTTGAATTTTTCAAGCGCTGCGGTCTCGTCGGAAACAATATCGAGCACGCGGTCAAGGTTCGCCACATGGAAAAGGTAAGAAAGCTCCTTGGACACTCCCGTAAGTATAAGTTGCCCGCCGGCCTTGCGAAGCTTGGAAAACGCGCTCACCACCTCGCCAATGCCGGAGCTGTCAATATAGGTAACACTCGCCAAGTTCACCAGCACGCCGTTGTGTCCAGCTTCCACGGCCTCGCGGATCCGTTTCCCCAACTCTTTGGAAGGTTCGCCCATGGTCACGCGTCCCGTCACATCGAGGATGGCTATGCGCCCGGCCTCGCGCGCCTCAATGCTGATAGGCAGCTTGGGCGGCTGGCGTTTTTTTGCCCAACCCTCTTTGTTCACCTGGGGAGCGCGGCCCACAGCCAACGATTCCGGTGGAACGCTCTCCGTAATGGTGGAACCCGCGCCCACGTAGGACCCTCGGCCAACAATCAGCGGCGCCACCAGCATCGTTCCACTGCCGATAAAACTGCCCTCTTCGATAATTGTCGGGTTCTTTTTCTCGCCATCGTAATTGCAGGTCACGGTTCCCGCGCCGATATTCACGCGCTCGCCGAGCGTGGCGTCACCCAGATAAGTCAGGTGCCAGGCTTTGCTCCCGCGGCCCACGCGCGACCTCTTGACCTCCACAAAGTTGCCGATGCGCGCGTCCTGTTCAATCACCGCGCCATCGCGCAGATGGGCGAACGGTCCCACGATAACGTCTGAGGATATTTCGCATCCGGTAATCACGCAGCACGGACGCACCACAACGCGGTCACCGAGAACCGAATCGGTGATGGTGGAATGAGGACGCAGAGTGCAGCCCGAGCCCACGCGAGTTGCGCCCAGCAGGCTCACGCCCGGCTCAATCACCGTGTCGCGGCCCACCGTCACGTCCCCGTCAATATACGTCGCATCCGGATCAACCACCGTCACGCCATCGTAAGCCAGGGCCGCGGCCTTCTGCCGGCGAAGGATGCGTTCCATTTGCGCCAGCTCCACCCGATCGTTCACCCCCAGCACTTCGCGCGAATCGGCCACTGAAAACGCCATCACCTTTTCGCCGTGGCCGTTGAATATTTGTATCAGGTCGGTGAGCAGATATTCTTCCTGCGCATTGTCGTTTGTAAGCTCTCCCAGATATTGCAGGAGCTGGGGGCGGGAAAAACAAATGATGCCGGAATTAATTTCCTTGATTTTGCGCTGCGCCGGCGTGGCCACGCGTTCTTCCACGATGGCGCGCACGCGATTGTTTTTGGCAGGTCCCAGGCGAATCACGCGTCCGTAACCGTGCGGGTCATCTACGGTCGTCGTGAGCACCGTGGCCGCGGCGCGACTCGCAGCGTGGGCGCGAAGGAAATCGCGCAACGTTTCCGGGCGAAGCAAGGGCGCGTCACCCACCAGCACCAGCAGATGATCGCTCGTACACGTTCCGATCTCGGCGCGCGCCACCATCAGCGCGTGGCCGGTGCCGTGCTGTTCTTTCTGCTCGATGAAAGCGATCGCGGGGCGCGCAAACGCTTTGCGAACTTCCCCCGCTTCGTGCCCGATCACCATGTACGTTCGTTCCGGTAAAATCGCCTGCGCCGTCCGCAAAACGTATTCGCCAAGCTTCCGCCCCGCCAGGTGATGCAGCATCTTCGAGTGCTCAGACTTGAAGCGCGTTGCTTTGCCCGCCGCCAAAATAAGTGCCGTAAATCCTTGGTGCTCCATATTTGGCCTTCGTTTCAAAGGTGTGAGGAATAATCTATCCCGAATCCGGACGCATGGCAAGTGCTTGCGTCAACTTTGACGTGTGTGGGCGCGAGGGCTACCTCGGTTGAGTTTCTTAAATGGTTTTGCGGCTTCGACCTTCTGCCTTGTCTACCGTCTACTGCCGGCCGTTAACACGCCCCACCGCGGGCATGTCACTTCCACGGCCCTCGGCCAGTTCCGCGCAAATTTTCGTCAAGTCGTCCGAGATCGACGAAACATATTCCCGGGCCACTTGCCGCAGATGGACAAGATTTTCCGGCGTCACATTATCCATCGCATTTTCCGCAGCCTGTAAATGAGGAACTTGCAGGCGATGGTACGCGCATCCCGGCATGAGATTCAGTTCATAATCCACCGACTCAGAAACGCTGTCCATCAAGACCGGCACAATCTGCCGGGCCCAGCCCACCAACCCCCATTCTCTGACCGTGTCAAACTTAATGCGATCCTGGCGGTTGCCCGTACCCACCGAGACCACGATGAAATTTGCGAAGTCCGGATAAAGCGACAGCGCTTCGGCATAGGCCGCCATGGCGGGATTGTTCACGAACACGCCGCCATCCACCAGCGCGTAGTCCTGATTACCGCGGGTCAGGTGAAGCGGCGGAAAAAACGTTGGCGCCGCGGAGGTCGCTCTCGCCACGTCGGTAACTTTCCAGTTGTAGCCTGACTGGCCGGCGATCATGTTGCTTTGAATCTTGTGGCTCTTAAAAAAGAATGGCAATTGGGACTGTAAGTCGTAGCTCGATATCAACAGAGGAGTGAGTGCGGACGCAAGTTCCGTGTCCTTGAAAAATTTCGCCAGAATTTCCACCAGCGCGTCAGGGGAGTATTTGGGAAGAATGAACTGGCGTATGGGCGTGAACCAATTCTTTTTGAAAATCGCCGCGCCGTTTTCAATGTAGAGATTCAGCAGCTCGTCGGGTGAATACGGCTGGCCGCCATTACACCTCGTTCCAATTCCCAGAGCGATAATGCCACCCGTCGATGTTCCCGCTATAAGATCGAATACCTCGCACAAATTCCTTCCCAGCCGTTGCTGCAATGCTCCAAGGATGATCGCCGGAATGATCCCGCGAATCCCTCCGCCATCAATCGAGAGAACTTTGATGCTCTGCACGCCAGCGTCCTCCCAAGCGTCATTTTTTCCGAGGCACAAATGTTAGCAAATGAATGCCCAACCCCTTGTCACCCTAACTAAAAGTCCCGGCAGCCACTACCAGTCCGTCATCCCGAGAGGCAGCGAGGGATCTCGCCTCGAGGCCGGATTCCTCGCTGCCGCTCGGAATGACATGCGCTTATTCATCCCGCCTCCAACCGAGGAATAGCAGGGAATTAAACCGACCGCTCCGCGCGCTTGTCGCCAACAAATTGCAGCTTGATCTGATGCCACACAAACGCACGAATGGCCTCTCGCGTGATGCCCAGGGACCCCAATAGGTGGGAGACCTCATCGAGTATGCTTTCCGCTTTTGACGTTGCCTCCAGCATCCTCTTGCGCAAGCCACTGTCATCCAACTCTTGACTGGTAAATCGTGTCGCCAGTTCCAGCACCATGGGCAGCGGTGCATCAATCGGCAATTCGGCTTTTCGCGATTCGTTAACGAGAATTTTAATTTCCGGATTGGTGATACTTGTCGCACCCACTTTGAATTCTCCACTGGTAATCAAAACGGTGACGGACTTTTCATCAAACATGGCGAGCATCGGGCGCAGACTGTGAATCACGCCATATGGAACTCGCGCACGACCGGAGGTCGTCACCTCGACCGGGCAAACATAGGAGAATCCCTGGCTCTCCAAGGTCATTTCGCCATCGTTCGCGAAGAAATCGAAATATTCGGTTTTGACCTGCTTGCCTTTGGGCGTAGACGCAAAAAGCGTTTTCAGCGCGTCTTTGAAGTCATCGATTTTAATCACAATTTCAATCTGCATCTTAGTCCTCCATTTTTTGACGCGGCCAATCGCCGCTTTAGCCCGGCCAAACATATGCGTGAGCTTTCACGCTTGCATAATTGGCATCGAGCGCGGGCTCGAGCAGCAAAATCGCCGCCATTCGCCGGGCCAT
>DASYXZ010000275.1:0-10358 GCA_035934315.1 Terriglobia bacterium
CTTCAAACGCTGGGGCATGCGCTGGACCCGCCGTGGCGCTCATCACCTGCTCAAGCTTCGGCTCTGGATTGCTCGCTGCGGTACAACTTGGTTCGAATCCTTGAACTCTCAGGATGAACTGACAAATGCTTGACACAACCACCCGCCGATCAGCTATAGACTCTTGAGGAAGTTTTGGCTTAATATCTTCTGTTATGTACCTTTGCCCACACTGCAAAAAACCTGCCATCTCTCTAGTAAGAAAAATGATTATAGGTCCCACGGTTGCATTCAGATGCCATAACTGTGGTGAGTGGGTGCAGACTTCATGGGGGGGTGTGATCCCCCTGACGCTCCTTCTGATTCCCATAGAGCAGGTGACGGGGTCGATACTGCTCAGTCTACTGTTCTTTCTTCTGGTCTGGCCATTAATGAACGCTTTCATTCCGCTGAAAAAAAGTCATCCCAGCCGCCTTAGGATTCTTTATCTTTTGCTCCTGATTTTGATTGGCGTCAGTGTCCTTCCTCTCGGGTTCTATGGGTGGCAAATGGTTTCGACGAACCAGGACACACTGGAGACGAAAGAGAAGGAACTTCAAGCTTTTACGTCTGAATCGCTGGCCCAGGAAGTCTCCCTTTCCATTGACAACGTGCATCAGCGCGTCAGTGAGTTTTTTGATTCAGTGGTCCCTCTGGCCACCCAGATCCAAGCCTCAAAGTATGCCGAGGATCCCCGGCTCCGAGATGCCCTCCAGCAGTTTGCCAGTGGACAAGCTGCGGTAATCTTTGTCACTGTGCTGAACAACGAGGCGAAGGGAGCGCAGGCCGGTGAATACAATGCGGCGGGCGACGCCTTTCTGCGAAAGGCCCTCGAAGCTGCATTTCTGACGGCGCATCAGGGCGCCGAATACCAGAGCAACCCCATCACGATTATGCGATCCGGGCAAAACGAGCCGGTGGTGCTGTTTGCCCGGCCCATTCAGGTCAAGGGAAATTTCCTGGGGATGATGGGAGCTGTAGTCACACTGGCGCCCATCCTCAAACGCCTGCAGGACACGCGAACAAGGACTGGCCTCGAAGCCTACATCGTGGACAATTCCGGCCGCCTCGTTGCCACCAACGACACTGAGAATAATGTGGCGGGAAGGGATATGGTGGATATTCCCATAGTCCAAAAGTTTTTGGAGGGCGGAGGTCACGCGCGCCTCACTGAAACCACCGAATTCAACCTTCATGACGGCAGCAAGATTATTCCCATGCTGGGCACTTACTCCCCCATCCAAAATGTGGGATGGGGCATTATCGTGCAAAGAAAACAGAGTGAAGCCTATTTTGCCATCAACCAAATGCGGAGAGAGACGCTACTCCTGGGACTTCTGGTCATCGTCCTCAGTCTGGGTGTTGGAATTTTTTCCGCCAAATCCATTACCCGCCCCCTCGACCAGCTCACCCAGACTGCACGGTCCATTGCCAAGCGCGATTTCACGCAACGCGCTGACGTCCGCAGCCGCACCGAAATCGGCGAGCTGGCCGGAACCTTCAATCTCATGGCGGAGGACATTCAACATTATATTGGAGATCTCACCGAGGCCTCGGAACAGAACCGCCAGCTCTTTATGGGCTCCATTGAAATGATTGCGGCGGCTGTAGACGCCAAAGACCCCTACACCAAAGGACATTCCGCACGTGTCTCGCAATACTCGGTGATCCTGGCGAAAGAAATTGGATTGCCGGAGGAAGAAATTGACAAAATTCGAGTTTCGGCCATCCTGCACGATGTAGGAAAAATTGGAATCGAGGACCGCGTGCTGAAAAAGCCCGGCGTCCTGACTAATGAAGAATTTGAAATCATGAAGCGGCACACCATTATGGGCTTTGAAATTGTGCGCCAAGTCAAACAGCTTTCAGAAATGCTTCCGGGAATTCGATGGCACCACGAGGCTTTGAACGGGAAAGGGTATCCTGATGGAATCACGGGCGACGAAATCCCGCTGATGGTGCGCATCATGTCGGTAGCCGATACTTTTGACGCCATCACCACGGACCGTCCTTATCAGGCGGGCAAGGATTTTCCCCAGGCTTTGCAAATCCTTCGCAAACTTGCCGGCTCAAAATATGATCCGATCGTCGTGGATGCCATGCACGCCGCCTATGAGAAGGGCGACCTGAAAAAGGCGGAAGTCCGCCGCGGCAGCTTTATTGCTGTTCCAGATGCCGCGCCTGCACCTAAACCTGCACCCACACCTTCGACTTAATCCTTGCTGCTCCACTGGCTCGCCGATCCTGTGTCGATTCCTCTATTCGATTTCACTCCCGCACAGTTGCGGTTCAGGATAGAATCTTCAATATGGTTCAATCATTATTTGGTTCCGCGGAAAAAAGGCCGGGTATTTTCGATCGCCTCAAGAAAGCTGTCGCGTCAACCAAGGCGCAGCTCGTTGGGCGAATCGAAGACATTGTCGAAGGGAAGGAAGTAATTGACGGTAAAATTCTCGACGACCTGGAAGCGACCCTCATCACCGCCGACTTGGGCATGAAAACTACCCAGGAGATCCTTGCCCATTTGCAGGATCAGGTGAACCGCAGAAAACTCCAGGCCGCAACGCAACTGCGCGCTGCGGTCGAGCAGGAGATTTTAACCATCCTCGAAAACCCGACGGGACCCCGGCGCGCGGACGGGCGTTCAAGCGCCCCCACGCACCCACCTCCCGGCCAGCCTGAAGTTATTTTCGTGGTGGGAGTCAACGGCGTAGGCAAAACCACCAGCATCGCCAAGCTGGCGAATTACTATCTTCAGCAAAACCGCAAGCCGCTGCTCTGCGCGGCAGACACTTTCCGGGCTGCCGCCAATGAGCAACTTGAGATTTGGGCGGGGCGGCTGGGCATCGAAATAGTAAAGCAAAAACCCGGGGCCGACCCCTCAGCCGTGATTTTTGATGCACTGGGCGCCGCTAAAACCCGGCATCAAGACCCTGTCATTGTGGATACGGCAGGACGACTACATACGAAATTCAACTTGATGACGGAACTTGATAAAATGTGCCGCATCGCCGGGCGCGAAGTCGCCAACGCCCCTCACCAGGTCCTCTTGGTGATTGACGGAACCACCGGCCAGAACGGCCTGCAGCAGGCCCGCCAGTTCACCCAGCACGGCGGCGCCACCGGCATCATCCTTACCAAACTCGACGGCACCGCCAAAGGCGGCGTGGTGGTCGCCATCGCCCGCGAGCTCGGACTCCCCATTCAATTCGTCGGTGTCGGTGAAAAAATCGACGACTTGCTGCCGTTTAATCCACGGGAGTTCGTGGAATCCTTATTTGAGGCTTGAGCTTGCCGACTGTCATCTGATGGGTTACAATGTAGGACATGAGGTGAGAAATGCAAGCTGTTCAAAAGAGTTTACGCATTCGCCCCAAAATCTTCCGGGCGATGCAGCAGATCGCGCGTGAACGGGGCGCGGATTTTTCAAGCGTTGCCAATGAACTTCTCGATGAAGCGACCCGCATGAGGCTGTGCCCTGGCATCGTGTTTGCCCAAGGGCCGACTGGGCCTCGCGCGCGCATTGCCGGAACTGGGATTGATGTCTGGGAAGTGGTCGCCAATTACAAAAGCCTGAAGAATAATTTTGGACGGCTGAGCAGAGCCTACCCGCACT
This sequence comes from Terriglobia bacterium, assembly GCA_035934315.1. Lineage (GTDB taxonomy): Bacteria > Acidobacteriota > Terriglobia > UBA7540 > UBA7540 > DASYXZ01. The sequence continues at coordinate 3,635 of DASYXZ010000275.1, forward strand.
TAAGTGAAGCCCAGTTGCTTGCGGCGCTGAATTATTACCGCCAATTTGGACCGGAGATTGACAGGCGCGTCCGCGCCAATGCCGGATGGACGCCGACGAAACTCCGCGCGCGTTATCCCTTCGCGTCCGGTGAAATTCGGTGAGGTTTTACCTGGATGAAGACCTAAGCCCAAAGGTCGCGGCAATCCTGCGCCGCATGGGTTGCCAGGCTGCGAGCACGCAAGAATCAGGAAACCGCGGGGCCGACGACGAGGCACAACTGGTCTACGCCGCCCAAACCTGCGCGGCACTCGTCACGCGCAATCGCGATGACTTCATCGCTCTTACGGCAAAGTTTTTCGACGAAGGTCGCGCCCACGCCGGCGTCATCGTGGTTCCCTATTCGATCCCTGCCCACGAACCGGCGATTCTGGTAAAGTCGCTCGCCAAACTTTCGTTATCCTTTCCGCAGCGCTTGCCTCAATATACGATCGTGTTCCTTAGGTCGCGCCGCAGCGGATATTAAGCTCTTCGGGTCGAACAGCCACCGCGCCGCTTCGTTTCGATGTCCAAAAATTCGGATTACCGGCTCCGTGGGTGGATATAACCGGGGCCACTCCATTCAACGCCCTTAGCTATAAGGTTGCCGAGGCACCGCATTTTTTCAGCGCCCCCACTTCAGCCGGTGAAAGCACACGCCACTTCCCCACCTCCAAACCTGCAAGTGTCAGAGCGCCAATTCGAGTTCTCACCAGCTTCAAGACTTTAAACCCCACTGCTTCGATCATGCGCCGCACTTCGCGATTCTTGCCTTCGGTCAAGACAACTTCAAGCCAGGTGTATCTCCCGCGATCTTCAGTGCGACGGACGCTCACCGGCTGCGCTCTGTCGCCGCGCCTCATTTCAATTCCGGCAGCAAGCTGGCCGATGACTTCATCGCTCAAGAGCCCGCTGGTCTTCACCAGATACGTCTTGGCGATATTGGATTCAGGCTTTGTAACGAAATCCGCAAACGCCGTGTCATTGGTCAAAAGGAGCAGTCCGGAAGTGTCTTTGTCCAGGCGGCCGACAGGAGCGAGCCAGCGGAGCGATTCATCCAGGTAATCGTAAACGGTTTTTCGGCCCCCAGGATCTCCGTGACTGGTAATCACGCCTTTGGGCTTGTAAAAAAGAAGATAAGTTTTATGGGCAGGCTTCACACGATTGCCGTCAAGCAGCACCACGTCGCGGGCCGGCTGCACCCAAATGTCCGGGTCGCGGACAACCCGGCCATTGACCTTCAGGCGCCCCGCCACTATCGCTTCTCTCGCCGCCGTTCGTGAGGTCAGACCCATGCGGGAAAGCACTCGGTCAAGGGTCATTGACTCTTTGGTTTTCATAGCTGCCGAGGTGATGAGGTTGTCAGTTGTCAGTTGTCAGTTGTCAGCCAATATGAATTGATTCATTGATCCGTCAGATCATTGCGCCATTGAAGGACAAAGGCGCGTTTTCTTTCATTCGCCCAATGGCTCAGTTCTTCAGGAACGACACTTCATCCAGTTCGATGAATTCACGGATTAACGCATCCGAAGAAGCATCCATTTGATCCGGCGTTCCGAAAAAGGCGACGCGGCCGCCCTCGAGGAAAACGATGCGGTCCGCGAGTTTCCGCGCCAGCTTCATATCATGGGTCACGACGACGGAGGTCAGCCCGGAATGATACTTGAGTTTTAGGATCAAGTCGCCCACGGTGTGCGCCATCAGCGGATCCACCATGGTTGTGGGCTCGTCATAAAGGATGGCCTCCGGTTGGGCGGCGAGCGCCCGGGCGATGGCCACGGCCCGCTTCATGCCCGTGCTCAGGTCGGCAGGCTTTAGATCCAGCGCATCGCTCAGCTCGACGAGTGATAGAAGTTCGGCGACTCGCGCCAATATCGAGTCTTCGTCCAGCGCCGGTTCGTGCAGAGATCGCTCGTGCAATGGATAAGCAACGTTTTCACCAACGCTCATGGAATCGAAGAGAGCCCCGGACTGGAACACCATGGTTACCGAACGTCGAACCTCCGCCAACTCAGCCTCGCTCATCCTTGAGACTTCGCGGCCGTCAACAAAAACCTCGCCCGCATCCGGTTGAATGAATCCCAGGATGTGCTTCAGCGTAACGCTCTTGCCCACACCGCTTCGCCCCAACACCACCACCGTCTCGCCGCGGCGGACTTCAAAATTCACGTCCACCAGCACGGGCAGGTCGTCGAAAGACTTATAAACGTGGTTGAATTTAATATACGGGCTTTTGTTCAGTTCGTCGGTCATCATGTGTCATTATGAATATTGAATGGCGAATAGTGAATCAGAAACATCCGTACCGCCTTAAGAATTCACTATTCACCATTCAGAATTCGCCATTTTTTTCAATACCGCCACAAAAAGTACGTGGTCATCCCAAAGCCGACCACGATCACAAAGCCGCGCACCAGCTTCGGATCAAGTTTCTGCGCCAGATGAGCGCCGCCGTAGCCGCCGATCACCGCGCCCGCGATCATGACGATGGCCTGGGGCCAGCGCACCGCGCCGCCAATCATGAACGTGACAACGGCGGCGCCATTGATTGCCGCAGCGAGCAGGTTCTTTACCGCGTTCATGCTGTGAATGTCTTCCATCCTTATCATCGCCAGCAAAGCGAGCATGAGGATACCCATTCCTCCACCAAAAAAACCACCGTAAATGGCGATTACGAACTGCACCAGCATGGCTCCGCCGATTGCCAGCCGCGACAACGGTCGCCGGCTTGTCAATACACCGCCGAGACTCCCGGAAAGTTTTTTGCCGAATGTGAAAAGCAGCGTTGCGACCAGAAAAAGATATGGGACCAAGTGCATGAACGTCGCCTGGGGAGTATGAAGCAGGACAAGTGCGCCCAACAGTCCGCCCACAACGCTCACGAACGCCAGTGGCCAGAGGATGGTGGCAGAGCCAGGCACCTTCTTCCAATACGCCCCAACGCTGGCGAGAGACCCGGGCCACACAGCGATGGTCGAAGTGGCGTTGGCCGGAATGGGAGGAACGCCGGTAAAAATAAGGGTGGGAAAAGTAACAAAAGTTCCACCGCCCGCCACTGAATTCATTACTCCGGCGAGAACCGCGGCGAGAAAAAGTAAGGCTGCGCTCACAAAGCTCATTGTTCTGGGGTGGGCGAGGAATAGTAAATTGTGAACTATAAGCTGTCCAGGACTCCCCGGCTCTCGTGATAGTAGTCTCGATACTGACGGCCTGAAATTCACACTTCAGCAATCATAATTCAGAATTCTTTTCGCCGCTTCGTATTCTTCCGGCGTGTTGATATTATCAAAAATTGTCGACGCAAATCCGGCAAGCGCGATTTCCCGCCAAGGGACTACTTCGCAGCGCACGCGGGGAAAGAATTGCGTGATCTTATTTTCACCTGCGGCAAGACTCGCGCAAACGGCATCGCCTGCACGCTTTCTGTAAACCGCGCAGAGTGGCTCCAGCCGCCCAGGACGAATCCGCTGACCGATTTGAAACTGCCTGGCATTTTAATTTACCAGCAGGCCATCAATGATCGTCACCGGATATTGCATGGCGCTCAAGGCCCGCCAAGAGATGCTTTGCGTCAGTCCCAAAGCTCGGTACATAGACATAATGCTTGCCCTCTTCCGTGAGCTCAAAATTGAAGCCGTTGGTCCCGCTTGGGCCGGGGTTCGATGCTTCAAAAATCTGATCGTCAAGAAACTCGGGCCACGAACTCTCAATAAGTTTGCGGAAAATCTTCGGGCTGGGCGCATCGGTCTTAAGAAATTTTGGCGCGTCAATCAATGCGTAGGCTAAACGGAAATCGTGGAGATGAAGAGCGGCGATAAATTGGTAGAGTGTGCGATCTTCATTGGCAGAGTATTCCGTTTTTTTGGGCACGTATCCGATGCCCGCCCAAACATACACAGACTGAACGTCGAAACCACGCCTGCCGTCTACGGGAAAATGAAGAAGTCCCGGGTCGGCGCGCCCGGATACGATCATTTGCGGAGTGCCACCCGCCTGAAAGTCGCGAAACTCAATTTTGCCATGAGCATAGCCCTGGTACTCGCTCTGGTCCGCCCTGCCGTCCCAGACAAGTTTTGCGGCATGATCCTTCATCTGGTAAATCGCAGGGTAAGGGATTTCGGCCGAGCCGGCATATATCACCAGAGCAATTGCGCGCGAGCCCCCGCTCAAGGAAGATATAGCAGTCAAATCATAAGGCTCATAACCTACTTTTATGAAGGAAGCTTGCCACCTTACTCCATCCCAGGACACCAGGAAAAGTTCCCACGGCGGAAGCTCAGCCGAGTGGATTTCGTCAGGCGCGCCCTTCCTGGCACTTTGCATTTGTTTGAAGACGAATTCCGGAACTCCATCACCGTCCAGGTCGCCTAACTCTTCCAGGGAGTTCAAAGATGAATCCGATGAAGCCTCTTTCGCTCCGCCAACACTTATGCCCAGTGCTCCCGCCAAGGCTCGCGAATCAGGAACGTGAACTGCCCCCACCATGGATTGCACGAGGGTCAGATCACTTACCCACATATTTTTCGAGTCAGACGGAGCGGAACCATTGGACTGCTCTCGCGATTTTGCGGCGCCCGAGGGAGCTTGCTGTGCAGGTGAACCTTGGTTGTAATCGGTCGCGAGAATGGAAGGTTCGGAAGCTACCGCCCACCATCCCGGCGCCGTTAACAGAACAAGTAACAAAAAACCTTCCCGCCTGCATCGCCACGAAAGATGCGGGATGAAATTTGGAGTGAGCCCGCGGGTTCGGGAAATTTGCGACATAAGATCAAATTGATTATACCCCTCGCAATCCCGTTCACCCAAAAGTGTCAAATAATAAAGTGGAGCAAGGAGTGAGCAAGGAGGATTCCTGCAGTCTCTTCCGCCTTGCGAGGCCGCCCGCCCAAGACCTCAGGGGCGCCCGCGTGCTACGTTTCATTCAGTTGGCGATGATATTGTTCAAGCGCGCTTCTTTTTTTGCCAGGTCGGCACGATCAAGTTCTCGCGGTTATACCATTCCTGTTCGCGGCTGTAATCGACTGATTATAAACCAACTTAGTTGACACAAGCAAGACCCATTCATGATACCGCAGCCAGCAATATCAGGCGTGGTGCAGGCAAATGAGCAATCGAACAGGCGGATTGCTCATTTGCCTCTTGACACGTTCCATCCAACTGGAGTAGATTAGCACTCTCGATAAGAGAGTGCTAAACATGGCTTTATACTCAAGGAAGAGGCGGGTCAAACCCGCTTCTAACGATTTGTCCATTTTTCAAAACTGAACACGAAAGGAGACGAACAGATGAAAGTAAGACCGCTACATGATCGAATCTTAATCAAGAGAATCGAGGACAAAGAAACTGTGAAGGGAGGCATTATCATTCCCGACACAGCGAAAGAAAAACCGCAAGAGGCGGAAGTGATTGCGGTGGGTCACGGAAAGAAAACCGAAGAGGGGAAGGTTGTGCCCCTCGACGTAAAAGCGGGCGACCGCATTCTTTTCGGGAAATATTCCGGCACGGAAATCAAACTCGACGGTGAGGAATTTATCATCATTCGCGAGGAAGAAGTGCTGGGCGTCATCGAGTCGGCCGCAAAGGCTGCGGGCGGGAAGCGGTAAGAAAAGTTGTGAGTAGTGAGTAGCCGGTTATTTTTGCCCCCGTATTTGAATCGCAAAATGTAATTCAGATCCAAAAATCGGGAACAAAATTCAACCGGCGACGAAGATCGAAAATTAGACAAAATATCCAAAAAGAAATTTAAGAGGAGACAAAAGATGGCAAATGCAAAGCAGATTGTACACGGAGAAAACAGCCGCCAGGCGATTTTGCGAGGCGTAAATCAACTGGCGGACGTCGTTAAAATTACGCTGGGCCCCAAAGGCCGCAACGTGGTTTTGGATAAAAAATTCGGTTCCCCCACGATCACTAAAGACGGCGTGACCGTGGCCAAGGAAATCGAGTTGCAGGATCCTTTGGAAAACATGGGAGCGCAGATGGTGCGCGAGGTCGCTTCCAAGACCTCCGACGTGGCAGGCGACGGTACCACGACAGCCACCGTGCTGGCCCAGGCAATTTTCCGCGAGGGCGTAAAGACCGTGGCGGCGGGCGCCAATCCGATGGCCGTGAAGCGTGGGATTGAGACTGCAGTCCGCACGGTTTGTGGTTACGAAGAGCCGCAAAAAGACGGCAGCAAGAAACACGTCAAGGGCGAGCTTGAAAAACTTTCCAAGGAAGTTAAGGAAGGTTCCATGATTGCCCAGGTGGGCGCCGTTTCCGCCAACAACGATCACACCATCGGCAACATTATTGCCGAGGCCATGAAGAAAGTGGGGAAAGACGGCGTGATCACAGTTGAGGAATCGAAAACCATGGAGACCGCTCTCGAAGTGGTGGAGGGCATGCAGTTTGACCGCGGCTATCTGAGCCCGTATTTCGTTACGGACCCCGAGCGGATGGAATGCACCCTCGAGAACGCCTTGATCCTGATTCACGAAAAGAAAATCAGCTCGATGAAGGACCTCCTGCCCTTGCTCGAACAGATTGCCAAGTCGGGCAAACCCCTGCTGATCATTGCCGAGGAAGTGGAAGGCGAAGCGCTGGCCACTCTCGTCGTCAACAAACTGCGCGGAACGCTGCACTGCTGCGCCGTGAAGGCTCCGGGATTCGGCGACCGCCGCAAGGCCATGCTGGAAGACATCGGCATCCTCACCGGTGGCAAGTC
>DASYXZ010000303.1:0-15628 GCA_035934315.1 Terriglobia bacterium
ATCGAGTTGAAAACCCACGTTGACATTCAGATTGCCAATCGTTCCATTGGTGAGATGAAAGGCGCCGGCCGGCAGCCAGGTGTAAAGAGTTGAGGTGAAAGTGTGAGCGGGCTGACCCAGCAATTCGAAGAAACTTCCGAGAGCCCATGCAAAAGAAATGCCCGGCAGCCCGACCGAAATCAGGGACACAGCGGCATTCTTCAGCCTGCGTCCGAAGAGAAGCTGATTGAAAGCTCCTATCGCGGGCAACAACGGGATGACCCAAATTCGTTCTAGCACTCTTTAATCCTTCAGCCTTTCCTGCCTCACCACTTCAGCAGATCGATCTCATCCGCGTTCACCGTTTCCTTATTTCTGAACAGCGCGATGATCAAACCCAAACCGACGGCGGCTTCGGCAGCGGCGTCCGTGATCACGAAAATGGCGAACACCTGTCCATTCGTCGAATGAAAGTATTGCGAAAACGCCACGAGATTAATGTTGACGGCGTTCAAAATAAGTTCAATGGACATGAGAATCACGATCACGTTCCGGCGCGTGAGCACGCCAATCACGCCGATGGTGAAAAGTCCCGCGCCCAGATACAAGTACCAATGGACAGGAATCATTCAAATTTCCTTTTGGCCATGACCACCGCTCCCACCATGGCCACCAGCAGCAACAAGGACGCAATCTCCACCGGCAACATATACGTCTGGTAGAGTCCCACGGCAATGGCCTGGGTGTTATTCGTTGCGGCCGCAACCGGAGGTGGCGGGGTGAATAAAAACCCCCGATGGTCAAGGAAGATCCCATAAACGAGTTCGGCGGTGAGCACGAGCGCCGTCAACACCGCTACAATCCACTGGCGGCTGAATTGCGATTGCTTCGCCGCCAAATCCAGATTCACCAGCATAATGACAAACAGGAACAGGACCATGATGCCGCCGACGTACAGAATAATCTGGACCGCAAAAAGAAATTCGGCATGGAGCATCAGAAAAACTCCGGCTACTGAAAAAAGCGTGATGATCAGCCAGATGGCGCTGTGGATGGCGTTGCGCCGGGTAATCACCATGATGGCGGAAATCAGCGCAACCGCCGACAAGGCAAAAAAAGCGATTTGCGGAAGGTTAATCTCCATCATTTCGGTTCCATTACCGGCTTAACATTCCCAGCATTGTTGCAGCCGGGTGCGGCTGTAATACGTAACACACCGCCGCCGTCGCGATAACGTTGGCAAGCCCCAGAGGGATCATCACGCGCCAGCCGAGGTTCATAAGCTGGTCATAGCGATAGCGTGGAAATGTACCGCGATACCAGATGAACGCGTACAGGAAAACAAATACCTTGACAGAAAACCAGAAGATTCCCTGGATTGCGCTGGTCACCAGAGGATAAGCCAGAGCCGCGGCCAGGAGCACGCAGCCGGCCGCGATAGCGAAGAGCACCAGCTTTTCCATTGGGACTTGATTCTTCCGCGCCCCCAGCACGATGGCCACCGCCGCCGCCAGGAAGACGACCACCGGCGTGAACTTCAGGAAATCAAGGCTGGCGACGCCCTGGAACGGGCGCAGCCATCCGCCCCAGAAAAGCGTCACCGCGATGCAGGATACCAGCACCATGCTTGTGTATTCGGCCATGAAAAAAAGCGAAAACCGAAAGCCGCTGTATTCAGTGTGAAAACCGGCGGTCAACTCCGACTCGGCTTCGGGCAAATCGAAAGGACTGCGGTTGGTTTCCGCGATGGCGGCCACGAGGTAGATGAAAAATCCCACGGGCTGGAGAAAAACATTCCACACGCCCATGCTCTGCTGCCTCTCCACAATATCCACCAAGCTCATGGAATGTGAGATCAGCAGGACGCCAATGATCGCCATGCCCCCAGCCACTTCGTAACTCACCAATTGCGCCGCGGAGCGCAGCGCGCCGAGCAGTGGATAGTGACTGTTTGACGCCCACCCGCCCAGAATAATTCCATAAATACCGAGCGACGAGACGGCCAGGATAAAGAGGATTCCGATGTTGATGTTGCTGATCAGCGGCAGGCCGAGATTCACGCCGTGGATCACGATGTCTTTGTCACCGAATGGAATGGCAGCGAAAACGGTAAATGCGGCCGCAACGCTGATGACGGGCGCAATTAGAAACAGGGTCTTGTCCGCCCCGGAGGGAATAATGTCTTCCTTGAGGATCAACTTTAAAGGATCGGCTATCGCCTGAAGAATCCCCCAGGGACCGACGCGCATGGGCCCGAGGCGCGCCTGCATGAAGGCCAGCACCTTGCGCTCAAGATAGACGATGTAGGCCAGCACGCCTGACAACACGCTGAAGATAACCAATATCTTGACCGTGGCCAGGACAAGAGGATGATCACCGAGAAATTGGAGCGCGCTATCCAACATGGTTTTTCAATTCTGATTTAAAAATACAAAATTAAAGAAAAGATTGTAGCGTAAGCAGGTAATTCCGAAATTTTAATTCACAATTTTTATCGATCTACTTCACCCAGCACAATATCAATGGTGCCGATGATGGCCACGATATCGGCAATAAGATGGCCGCGAGACATAATGTCCAAAGCCTGCAAGTTGACGAATGAAGGCGGCCGAACGCGCACGCGATAAGGATGCGTGGTCCCATCGCTCACCACAAAATAGCCCAACTCGCCTTTGGGCGCCTCGATGGAATGATAAATCTCTCCCGCGGGGGGCTTGATGACTTTTCCCACTTTACCAAAAATCGGACCGGGCGCGATGCGCTCCACGCATTGCCGTATGATGCGCACGGATTGGCGCATCTCTTTGATCCGCACTAGATAACGATCATAGGTGTCTCCGCACTCGCCCACCGGAACTTCAAACTCCACTTTGTCATAGGCTTCATAAGGCTGCGCCTTGCGGAGGTCCCATTTCACGCCGGAACCGCGCAGGACAGGCCCTGAAACCGCCAGGGCAATCGCGTCTGCCGCTGTAAGCACGCCCACACCTTTTGTCCGCTCCATCCAAATGCGGTTGGTGGTGAGCAAAGTTTCGTATTCATCAACCATTTTTGGGAAATAATCGCAAAACTTGATGACGTCTTTCTCAAAGCGTTCGTAAAGGTCGTATTGCAGTCCGCCGATTCGAAAGGCGTGCGTGGTGAGCCGGGCGCCACAATAGTTCTCAAAAATCTTCAGTATCTCTTCCCGCTCGCGGAAGGTGTAAAAAACGGGGGTCATGGCTCCCAGGTCAAGCGCGTGTGTGCCCAACCAAAGCAAGTGACTGGCAATCCGCTGAAGCTCCGCCAGGATCATGCGCGTGTATTGAGCGCGTTCGGGCAGCTCGACGCCCAGCAATTTCTCCACCGCTTCGCAGTAGCCCATCCCGTTGGTGACCGCAGCCACATAATCCATACGGTCGACGTAGGGAGCGAATTGGAGGTAGGTTCGGTTCTCGGCGATTTTCTCCACACCTCGATGGAGATAACCAATAATACATTCGGTCCCCATCACGCGCTCGCCATCGAGCTTCAACTTGACGCGCAACACTCCGTGCGTAGCGGGGTGCTGCGGCCCCATATTGATGACCAGCTCATCGGCGTCGAGATATGTCATTTCAGGCATAATAATTCAGTGGCTAGTGGTTAGGGACGAGTGGCAAGCTGGAGGAAAATTTTCCTCCCGCCTATTTCCACCAACCATTTGCCACTTCTCTTTTTTACTGTCCACTCTCGATATGCAAATTTGCCCGCACCCAGGCCTTATCCTGACGCAGGATGTCGTAATCTTTGCGCAGCGGGTGCCCCACCCAGTCGTCAGGCAACAGAATGCGCCTCAAATCCGGGTGGCCTTCGTAAAGGATGCCGAACATATCAAAAACTTCGCGCTCCAACCAATTAGCCACCGGCCACACGCCCACAACCGACGGAATTTTTTCGCCGTCGGCTGCCAAAACCTTCAACCTTAAGCGGTCATTACCCTTGAACGAATAAAGCTCATAAATAACATCGAACCGTTTCTCGCGCTTGGGATAGTCTACGGCGGTTTCGTCGGCCAGATAAGAATAAGCTCCGCCGGCGTCACTCTTCAGAAATTCACAAATCGCGATCAATGATTCTTTGTTGACAGTGATCGAAGGTTGTTTGCGAAATATAATGGCATCTGCAATCGCACCCGGAAATTTTATTTTTAGCTCCTCGAGCAGCGGACTCTCCCAAGGATCGGGCTTTACTGGAGGCTTGGGTGGAGCAGGCGGTTTGGGCGGAGCGGCAGCCGCCGGCTTGGCCGGAGCAGGCGGTTTAGCCGGAGATGGAGGAATGGGTGGAGAAGCGCTCCCGCCTTCCGGCGCAGCGACCCTTGGCGTAGCGGTTTCTGCTGGTTTTTCCACGTTCGCCGCAGGCGGAACCGCTGCCCCGCGCTCGGCCGCGGGACGATTGGCAGTGAGTTCACCGGGCACTGTGGGCTGATGCGGCACCTTGGGTTCGTCAGCCATCTTTGATTGAAGTTTGGTAAAATCCTTTTTTGATTAGCTTCTAAAACAGACAATCTATATCACGGCGTTAAATTTTGTCAACTAAAGGAACGCCTTCCCGGCCCAAGTTGACGAATGAGGCTGGGTGGATGTATATTCTGTCCATCAATTGCGGGGTCATGAAGGTTGTCAGACCCCCGGGACGCATTTTTAATTTTGGAATATCAATACAGAGTTTACAATTCCGAGCAGCGCCTGCCTTCTCTAACGCGCCATCCGATTGACGCTGGAACCAGCGTTCATAGTTCCCGGAGCAATCCATGAGCATGAGTCCGTCTTTAACCGCCAATCCGGCCGCCCCACTTTCCATTCAAGGGAGGATTATTGAGGCAGAAGTTAAAGTTTCCGTTGACGCGGCCCGCCCTCTGCCTCTGGCGTGTGGCTTGTATGCCATTCAAAATTCCACGGGCGTCTGGCTCTGCGCTTACTACGGGATGAATCGCAGCGTCTTCGACTACCTGCCGCAAAAGGGGGCTGAAGTCGATGAGGTGACGCTTGGCATTGCTTTCCAGGTTCGCCAATTTGTGCCCACAGATCAATATGGTCCGGCCGTGTGGGAAGAATTTAAGAAGGCTCGATTTATGGGCTTTGAGTAGCTTTTAACTGAATGTTCTTCCGGCGCCCGGCGCGGAAGATGAATCCCAAATTCAAAAGAGGAAAATCAGATGAGATACGCAAAGAGCATAGTTCTTACCATCACGATGTGCGTGGGATTCGCGGGCGCCGCCATGGCGCAAATGGGCATGCGAACCCCCCAGATTCCCGGAGAATTCAAACCTGTCGTCGGTTCTGGCGCTCAATATGGGATCACAACGAAAAAAGAACCGAAAATGGATTTGGCTTATGCCATCGTGGGCAAGGAAAGTGTGGATGGCGCAGACGGATACTGGATGGAGATACGCATGCTGAGCGGAAAAGGCGAGGGCATGATCATGAAACAACTGATGGTCATGAGCGGCGATACGCCAGGCATTAAGCGGATGATCATGCAAATGCCGGGCCGCCCAGCGATGGAAATGCCAATGGGTATGATGAGCGGCATGATGAGAAATATGCCGAAACAAACCGCCTCAGGGGCCGGCCAGGCCCACGGGATGGGGGAAAGAATCGGAGCAGAAACGGTGACGGTCCCCGCCGGCACATTTGTGTGTGATCATTATCGTTCTCAATCCGAGCACGGCACATCTGATATCTGGGCCTCCACCAAAGTTGCGCCCTACGGCCTGGTAAAAATGGCCTCTGCGGATACTACGATGGTCCTGGAAAAAGTCCTCACCAATGAGACGTCGCAGATCAAAGGTGAGCCGCAGAAGATGAATTTTCCGGGCATGCCGCACTAGACCGAAAATCAACTGATGGCTGGCACGATGGCCAAACCCGAGCAAGCGGTCTTTTTAAATGGGGGCGATCCGGCAATACGGGAAGGCCCCCGCGGCACGAATCAAAATATTTAACCGGTCTTCCAATTCGTTCTGCACTTCCCTCCCTCTTGCAAAATTTCTTGCAATCGAGTATTTATAAATCGTCTGTATAATTTTGCATGGACAATCTTTATCGGCGCACACAGATCCTGGAACTTCTCCGGACGGAAACGGTGACGACGCAGTCCGACCTGCGCCGCAAGCTCGAGCGACGTGGCATTCGGGTGACCCAGGCCACAGTCTCACGCGATATCGAAGAATTGGGCATCATTAAAACGCGCGAGGGTTATCGTGTGCCCAATCCCTCACCCCCAGCCGCGCCGCCCCAGCCCACGCTGGCCGTCGTTCTGAAGGAATTTCTGCGGGGAGTGCGGCTGGCGGCCAACATGGTGATTATCAAAACCCACCCGGGAAACGCCCATAGCGTTGCCGTGGCGCTGGACGCAGAAAATTGGATGGAAGTTATGGGCACCATTGCGGGAGATGACACCGTCTTTATCGCTACCACAGGGGGTCGTGAGGCTTCGCGGCTGCAAAAGAAAATCATGGCGATCCTGGCGGCATGAAGTTCATTTGCCATGGATAGCCCAAAAAGGTCGGTGGCAATTTAAAATCGGCGGTTGGGAGAAAGGTCCGAGTTTGAAAGATCACCGCAGGGAAATACGGTTCAAAATGCATTGCACTATTAAATTGCGGCAGTAAATTTCCCTGCATTTTTTTACTATCAATCATCAAAATTTAAACTGCATCCACTTTGCAAAGGCAGGCTTATGCGTTCTCCCATGGTTGGAAATAAAAAAGTGAAAAGAGCCGTCCTTGCCTATTCGGGGGGCCTCGATACATCCATTATCGTGCCCTGGCTTCGCGAGAACTACGGATGCGAGGTCGTCGCCATGATCGGCGACGTCGGCCAGGGCGACGATTACGGCGAAGTCCGCAAGAAGGCGATTCGAAGCGGCGCGTCCAAAGTGTTTGTGGAAGATCTCCGCCAGGAATTCATTCAAGATTATTTGTGGAAGGCTTTGCAGGCGGGCGCGGTATACGAAGGGAAGTATCTGCTGGGAACTTCACTGGCGCGGCCCGTCCTGGCCAAGCGCCAGGTGGAAGTGGCGCTCGCATGCGGCGCGGACGCCGTCGCCCACGGTTGCACGGGCAAGGGCAACGACCAGGTGCGTTTCGAGATGGCCTATAAAGCGCTCGCTCCGCAGTTACGCGTGATTGCTCCCTGGCGCGAATGGAACATCAAGTCGCGCGAGGACGCCATTGATTACGCGCGGCGCCACAAAGTGCCGGTGCCGGTCACGAAAAAGGAGCCTTATAGCCGCGATCAGAATATATGGCACTTGAGTCATGAAGGCGGGCCTCTTGAAACAACACTCGGAGAGCCTCCTGAAGAAGCGTGGAAACTTTCCACCACTCCCTGCCAGGCGCCCGACCGCGAAACCGCAGTAACCCTGGGGTTTGAAGCGGGCGTGCCTGTCTCAATGAATGGGAAGAAGCTCGGGCCCATACCGATGCTCGAAGCTCTCAATATCCTGGCGGGGAAAAACGGTGTGGGGCGCATTGACCTGGTTGAAAACCGGCTGGTCGGAATCAAATCCCACGGCGCTTACGAAACTCCTGCCGGAACTTTGCTCCACGCCGCGCATCACGAGCTTGAAGCCATCTGCCTGGACCGTGAAACCTTCCACTACAAACAGCACGTGGCGCTGCGTTACGCCGAGCTGGTTTATTACGGCCTGTGGTTCACCCCGCTTCGCGAGGCCATGGACGGCTTTGTCCATGTGACCCAGCGCAATGTAACCGGCATGGTTACGCTAGGTCTCTACAAGGGGAATGTCCGGATTCTCGATCGGAAATCGCCTCACTCCCTTTATGACACAAGCATCGCGGGATTCACGATGAAGTCTGATTATGACCAGAAGGATGCTGCGGGATTTATCAATATCCTCGGACTCCCGGTTAAACTGGCGGCGGCTAAAAGCAGGGTGCTAAAAAACCGCGATCGCCGCGCGCGCAGGAGAAAAAGATGAAGCTCTGGGGGGGCCGCTTTGCTCATCATCGGCGCGACTCACATTTCGAAAAATTCTCTGAATCCTTTTCCCTCGACCAACGATGGATTCACTACGATCTTCGTGTGAATCGAGCCTATGTGAAGCTGCTGGGGAAAGCGGGCGTGATTCGAGGCCATGAGGTGCGGAGTTTAACCTGCGGCCTCGACGCCATCCGCCGCCACGTCGACAGCCATCCCACATGGGCTTTGCGGGAATCGAGTGAAGACGTTCACACCTGGGTTGAAGGTCGCCTGGCGAATGAAGTTGGCGCTGTGGCACAGAAACTGCGCACCGGACGCAGCCGCAATGACCTGGTGGCAACCGAGGCGCGACTGTATGTGAAGGACTCGATTACCTGGCTCCAGGGCGCTACGCTCCAACTCCTGCGCGCGCTGCATGATCTTGGCCGGCGCCACAGCCGGGTGGTGATGCCCGGTTACACTCATCTTCAGCCCGCCCAGCCGATTCTTTTCGCGCATTATTTGCTCGCCTATTTCGAAATGCTTCTGCGCGATTGGGACCGCCTGGATGATTGCCGCGCGCGCGCAGACGAACTCCCCATGGGATCAGGCGCTTTGGCCGGAGCTTCTTTTCCCATCGATCGCGCGCGCCTGGCGCGGGATCTGGGCTTTGCCCGCGTGGCGCAAAACAGCATGGACGTAACTTCCGACCGGGATTTTATCTGCGAATTGCTCTTCGTTTGCTCGCTGACCCTCACCCACTTGAGCCGACTCGCCGAGGATCTGGTGATTTACTCTTCCCCGGGATTTGGCTTTGTGGAACTCGCCGAGACGTATTCGACGGGGAGCAGCATCATGCCGCAGAAACGGAATCCCGACGCCATGGAGCTGGTGCGCGGCAAAGCAGCGCGCGCGCTGGGTAAGCTAACGGGAATGCTCGCGCTGATGAAGGGTCTGCCCATGGCTTATGACCGCGACCTGCAGGAAGACAAGGCGGCGCTCTTCGATGCAGTCGACGCTACCCGCGACTCACTTGAGCTGGCTGCGCGAGTGGTGAGCACGCTCCACATCCACCCGGAACGGATGAAAGCTGCGATGGCGCGCGGCTTCCTGACGGCCACCGATCTCGCGGACGAGCTTGTTCGGCGCGGCATCCCGTTCGCCCTGGCCCACGAGCAAGTGGGCAGGCTGGTGCGGCAATGCGCCGATCGCGGAAAAACTTTTGCGGAACTTTCCGCCATCGAGGCTCGCGCGTGCGTCCCCTCCTGGGACGCGGCGCTCCAAGCAGTGGCAAATTCTCCTGACAAATCAGTGAATCGGAAAAGTGTTGTCGGCGGGACGGCCCCCGTTCAGGTGGCGCGGCAGATTCGACGCGCGGGCATTACTCTAGTCCGGCTGGAGCGTTCGCTGAGGAAGGGGAAATAAATTCGCGGTCAGATATTTCCTCCGGCCCGTGACTGCGTGAATCGGTCCCACCGATTCTTCTAAAACCACATTCAACCGGCAATTTAAAAAAGTAATGGCCTGGAACCACATTCTCCAAAATTACACCCGGTAGGCTGCGCGGCGGGGGAAGGCTTTGAGGTTTTGGGGAAGTCAATTCGGATTCGCCACTCCATACCGGCCTTTTCGATATTCGGCAACTGAAGCAATACGTAACCAATCAAAGGAATGAACAATGCCATGATAGGGACCAAACGTCCAAACCATAATTATGGCGTAGCTCAACGTGGCGTGAAACCGCAAGGTGTGGAATGCCATCGTCCAGCCCGGTAGTCCTTCGTCCGGGCCTCTCATTTCTCCAATGGGAAGGGGCTCGCGCACCAGTTCGTTAAATGAACTGCGCATGCCCCGCAGCCACCGCAGCGCCATCGCTCTGCGGTGACGGGCCAACACCCGGGCAAGCTGAGGGAAGCAGAGGTCATCACGCAGCCAGCGGTAATCAGCAGGATCAAAAATCCGTTCCGCAAGATCCAGGCACGATTTTTCCAGCAGGTTACGGTTAAATTCTTTTCCGGTTTCCGTCTCTACGTCGATCGGGTAGTGGTCCTGGCGCGCCAGCATCACCGCGATAGCCAGGACCAATACAGCAATCACAACATAGGGAAGAATGAAAGTCATCTTCGGAACAACCTCGTCAGTTCGCTGTCATACTTTCCCAGACGATTAGCCAGAGGCTCTGAAATGTTTTCGGCGCCTCGCTCAAACTCTCGTCCTCGAGACAAGGCTGGGTCGAATCGCCATAATGCAACATTCCATATGGCCAGCGCCACGACAAAACTCACGGGACCGACTATGGCAAAAATCCCGGCGTATCCCGCGCCCCCATACTTTTGGTCGAGAGCCATATTGGCGATGTTAAATGCAAGGTAGGTGGCGAAGCCCAGCATCAATCCGGAGACATTCTTCCCCAAGGGGAGGCGGTATAAGCGGGCCGCGCCAAGAAGTACGAGAATCAGTACGGCTTTGGTCAAGGACGACCTTTTCACTAATTCCAGCATCGCGGCCCTTGAAGATTGAGGTTGCAGGAGCGGGGGAGCAACATAAACGACAAAAAAGATTACGCAAATGCATACGGTCAGTAAACGGCCGAGCCGCCGGATGGGAGGATAAGGCTTAAAAATGTGATCTGACGCTTCCGCAAGGACGGCAAATTCCGCCACCAGCCAGGCGATGAAGCAGAACCAAAATACGCTGGCGTAATAATGAGGATATAAAAGATAAATAGCATAACTGACCCCATCGGTCACCATGACAAAAAATATGTATGAGTAAAAGATCGGGTATTTATTCAAAAATCTCCCCGACTTTGCCCT
The DNA here is from genome assembly GCA_035934315.1 of Terriglobia bacterium. Classification (GTDB taxonomy): domain Bacteria; phylum Acidobacteriota; class Terriglobia; order UBA7540; family UBA7540; genus DASYXZ01. The sequence goes on from DASYXZ010000303.1 coordinate 10,742, forward strand.
CAATAGGAGGGCGGCCTGGAGGGCAACTGAGAATGTCCACAGAGCGAAAGAAAGTATACCCATTCTTGAGGCCATGGATGGGCGGAGGAATTTCCGTTACCTCCCCCGCCCATTCAGGGCTGCCTTGGAATCAGGCCTTGGGGGGTTGGGGCCACGGACTTCCGCGCCTCGAATCGTCACGGGATAGTACCATAATGGTCACCTCCTTTTACAGATATTATTTATCAATGGGCTATAAATCCCCTTCGAGCCCGGCATAATTCAAGCCGGCTTGAATTGATGATTGATAGGGCGAAGAAAAGACGAAGCCGGTTGGCCTGCGGACCATGGCAATAGACTGGCCGCAATGTGATGGGAATTTGAAATGAGATTACGCGGGGTGAATCCCTGGGCGTGAACATTGGTATCCGAGGCAAATCAGCGTCTGCGGAGCGGAAGATTGGCAAAGTCAGCGAGGGTCGATTGAGGTTTAAATTTGGCTTTCGAGTTTGCCGGATCCTGAGAGGATGGAAAACTCCAACATGGAGCTATTGATTTAGGACAAGAGACTGTCGGAGCTGAATGACGTGAAGGGCAAATTGCTGCGTTCCTGCACGGCTCGTGATCAGGCACCAGCCACGGCGCGCACGGCCCGAACAATGCGACCCAGGTCCTCATTGCTTAATCCGGGATGGACGGGCAATGAGAGCGCCGTTTGAGCCAGCCGTACACTCACGGGAAATTCCGCATCGCTTCCCTGCCCGGAAAAAATAGGCTGACGATGAAGTGGAAGCGGATAATGCACCGCGGTCTCAACGCCGCGTTGGGCCAGAGCAAGCTGGAACTCGTCGCGTGACATTCCCATTTCCTCCGGCTCAATCCGCACTGTAAATAAATTAAAAGCGGGCGTAACACCCGGAGTAATGGTCGGAGTCTGGAGCCCGCGAACGCACAGAAGGCCGCGGGTGAGAATCGCCGCGTTTCGGCGGCGACGGCGAACCGCCGCAGGGAGTTTGGCCAGTTGGGTGCGTCCCAGAGCCGCGGCCACATCGGTCATACGAAAATTAAAACCGATGCGAACGTGCGTATAGCGACTCTCTTCGCCATGCGAGCGCAGCAGCCTGAGCTCCGCCGCCAGCGACGCGTCTGAAGTGGTGAGCATGCCGCCTTCGCCGGTGGTCATATTTTTTGTTGGATAGAACGAGTAGCACACGACATCGGGATATGAACCCACGTCCTGCCCGCCAAAGCGAGCGCCGTGCGCCTGCGCGGCGTCCCAAATCACCCGCAAATGACGGCGGCGCGCAATCGCCATGAGGCGGGAGATATTGGCCGGATGCCCGAATAAATGCACCGGAACGATAGCTCGCGTGCGGCGGGTCAATTTTCGTTCCACGCTGGCCGGATCAAGTGTAAAGGTTTTTGGATCGACGTCGGCCAAAACGGGCGTGGCGCCGGCCGCCGTGACCATCGCTGCTGTGGCGGCAAAAGTGAAGTCGGGAACTATCACTTCATCGCCCGGCTTCAGCATCACTCGATAGGCTAGGAAGAGCGCCGCCGTTCCTGAATTGACGGCCACCGCGAACCGCGCGCCAACAGCTCGCGCAAACCGGCTTTCAAAGTCCGCCGTCACCCGCCCTTCGCGCAAATGCCCGCTTTGCAGGACTCTTTGAACTGCCAGCAATTCGCGCCGGTCGAGCCGGACTTGCGCTATAGTAATTTTACGAATGGGAAAACCTCCGTTGGGCGCTTGACAAATTTTTAGCGACGTTCTTTTACACGACGGAAAGCGGTGCGAAAATTTACCGGACACAATTCTATCATCTCTTTCCTCCTGTCATGGAACGGAATCCCAATGCGCGGGAAAAGTCCTGCGCTCGCACTCAAAAAGAGCGGGTCCTTTTTGCGGTTCCGGCCTTCCTGTTTCATCAATCGAAGCTGACATGGACTTCCCGCTGATCAGTAAAAATTCAGAGCCACCTGAATCTCAGGGGCATAGGTCGCGTTGTCCATGGTCGAATGGATTTTCCAAAACTGGCTTGGGTTGGTGAAATCGGTGCTGATGTTGATGTCGGTGAAGTTCGGACAGTACGAACTGCTCCCCAGCCACCAGGCTTGGGCGAGAAAAATAGCACTAGAGTTTGAGGCGCCGGATGGCCCAAAAGGATAGTTGACTTTTTAACAAAAATGCGCTTTATTATTGCCCAACAAAGAGTAATTCTAAATGTAGGCTACACAGGGTGTGAGGGAGGTCATCGTGCTGCCATCGAACCATTCATTTTCAAAAATAAATTGGTATCGGCTCGGGCTGAAGGTTCTTGGCGTTGGTGTTCTTTGGGCGGTCGCGACGCTCGCGGCCTTTGGGCAGGTAACGAACCCTGTGCCTCTCATTAATCAGCCCCTAGTTCCCGACGCCGCAGCGCCGGGTGCCGCCGCCTTTACGCTGACGGTGAATGGCACAGGATTCGTATCAGGTTCCGTCGTCCAATGGAATGGCCACCCTCTCGCAACGACCTTTGTAAGCAACAAGCAGGTGACCGCAGTGGTCACCGCCGTGTTCGTCGCCAATCCAGGCACGGGTTCCGTCACCGTCGTCAATCCCACAGCGGGCGGCGGAACGTCGAATGTGGTCTTCTTCCCCGTCGCAAACTCTGCCGCTGCCGTCTTTTTGGGCAGCGCGTCCGGCTCGCCAGTCGGTGTGGGAACAAGCCCACGTCAGGTAGTGGTGGCGGATTTTAACGGTGACGGCATTCCTGACGTAGCCGTGGTAAACAACGGCAGCAATACCGTCACCGTCCTACTGGGGAACGGAGACGGAACCTTCCACCTCGCTTCGTCACCGGCCACAGGCAACGGTCCGGCATCGGTGGCAGTGGGGGATTTTAATGGGGACGGGAAATTGGACCTGGCCGTCGCCAACCGCACTGACGGCACGGTGTCGATTCTGCTCGGCAACGGAGACGGAACGTTTCAAGCCCAGACGACTTATAGCTCATCCACTACAACAGGCCCGAATCCCATTTATCTCATCACCGCTGACTTTAACGGGGACGGCAAGCTCGACTTGGCGGTTGCCAACGATGCTGCCAAAACCGTTGCGATTCTTTTGGGAAATGGGACCGGGACCTTTCAGGGTCCCGTGGACTATCCGGCGGGTGGAACCAGCCTCACGCCCAGCATCGGCCAAATGGTCGCGACGGGCGACTTCAACGGCGATGGCATTCTGGATTTGGTGATCCCTAATGACCTGACAAACACGGTGTCCGTTCTGCTCGGCAACGCGAACGGCACTTTCCAGGCGCAGACAACTTTTGCCACTGGGACAACTCCCTTCTTCGTCAGTGTCGCTGATTTCAACGGAGACGGTAAACAAGATCTCGCCGTCGCCGACGCAAACTGCGCGCCGACGTTTCCGACTGCATGCGGACTCGGCTCGATTTCCATCCTGCTGAACAGTGGCACTGGGACTTTTCCAACTCATGTTGAATACGCCGCCGGCAACGCGACCACATCTGTGACCGATGGCGATTTCAATGGTGACGGGAAATTGGATCTGGTCGCCACCAACTTCAATGACAACACGGTGTCTGTCTTGTTAGGGAATGGCAACGGCACGTTTCAGACTGCCGTGAATTTTCCCACGACCGGGACAAGTCCGATTTCCACGGTTGCCGGCGATTTCAATGGTGATGGAAAACTCGATTTTGCGGTTTCTAACAACGCTTCAAACAACGTTTCAGTTCTGTTGCAGGTGGCCGCAGTAACGCTCTCCTCTTCGTCATCATCGCAATCATTGAATTTTGGCAACCAGGTGGTGAATACAACCAGCGCGGCCCAAACCGTGACGGTCACCAACAATCAGGCAACACCGTTAACTTTTTCGAGTATCTCCACATCGGGTAACTTTGCCGAGACAAACACCTGCCCTGTTTCTCCCGCCACGCTTGCCGCGGGCGCCAACTGCACCATCAGCGTTACGTTCACCCCTACAACCACAGGGCTACTCGCGGGAACTCTCAACATCAACGACAACGCCGCGAACAGTCCACAAACATTTAATCTCTCCGGAATTGGCGTGAACATTGCGCAACTTTCGTCCGTCACCCTGAACTTTGGCAACCAGGTTGTGAATACGGCCAGCGGCCCGCGCACCGAGACCTTGACAAATTTCGGCTCGACGCCCATCACCATCACCAGCATTGTTGCCACGGCGCCCTTTGCCCAGACCAATAATTGCGGAACATCTTTAGCGGCAGCAGCAACCTGCAACATCGCTATCACTTTCACCCCGACCACCACGGGATTCCAGTCTGGCACGGTAACCATCACGGACAACGCGCCGTTAAGTCCGCAGGTGATTAACCTGACCGGAACCGGTGTGGTCGCTCCGCCCACCACGTGTCCCACGGGCCTTGCCCAGTTGAACTTGAATTACGGAAACCTTCCGCTCATCTTTGAAGCCAACCTCGGCCAGACAGATCCGCAAGTAAAGTTCTTGTCGCGCGGCAGAGGGTATGGTTTGTTCCTCACGCCGATGGAAGCGGTGCTGCAACTGCAGAAGTCAGGAGTCAGGAGTCAGGAGTCAGAAGGAAGGACAAAGGACGCTGTATTAAGAATGCAATTGCTCAACGCTAATGCCAACGCGAAAGTGGTGGGCGAAGACGAACAGCCGGGCAAGACCAATTACTTTATCGGTAACGATCCGGCCAAGTGGGTGAAGCACGCGCCTACTTACGCCAAAGTGCGTTACAAGGACGTCTATCCGGGAATCGACCTGGTTTATTACGGCAATCAGCGTCAACTGGAATACGATTTTGTGCTGGCTCCGGGCGCAGATCCCAAGGCCATCGCAATTGCGCTCGTAGGGGCTGGGCTTGCCCTGCCCAAGAGGGCGCCGCAAGCAGCGCC
>DASYXZ010000065.1:0-3417 GCA_035934315.1 Terriglobia bacterium
TCTGTTAACGCTTACGTGGGCCTCACGAAACTCCTGGGCTATTCTGCTTCAAAGGGTGGCCTGATGACCTTCACGAAAAATCTGGCCCAATACCTCACGCAGTATCGAATTCGTGTGAACCAGATCAATCCCGGCTGGGTGGTGACGGAGGGAGAGGACTATGTGGAGTCCGTCGCCGAAGGCAGGGGCGCGCACTGGCTCGAAGATGCTGTGAAGACGCGGCCCTTTGGACGAATGCTCCTGCCCGAGGACATTGCCCGCGCCGCGCTTTTTTTTGCGACCAATCCGATGATTACCGGTGCGGTCCTCGATTACGAACAACTCGTGTCCGGAGCGTTGCCGGAGTTGTGAAGCTCCATTCGCTCCGCTCTTTGACAGACTCTGGATCAATAACGCGGTGGAGGCTTCATCCGGTGATCGAAGACTCTGAGGTCAGGTAGGTGCTGACCATCTTGGAAAAGCTTCGGACCTTGGGGGGAATTTCGTGGACCGCCGTTCGGGAACATTCTTTAATATCTTCGACCGCCGCCAACAATTCGCCGATCGATTCCAGTGCCGCGGCGAGTGGGAAATTAACACCCACTAATAATGTGGGGTTAAAGCGCACCAGGCCCTTCAGCTCGCGCTCGATTTTGTCCGCCGTGGTTATCACTCCTCGCTGCTTTTCAAGGAACGTATCCCACGTCGGACCTGACTCAGGGAAGCCTTCAAGGGCGTGCTTCTTTCCGTAGAATTCAAGCTCACAGCCCAGCCATTCGAGATCCTGCGCGAGATGAAGAAGTCTGTCGTCAGCCATGAAGCCCCCTGATAATCAATGCCCGGCAGAAAGGAAGGGATGATTAAGCCTCCCGTCCGGGGTGAAAAGTATACCTCACGAAACTCAAATTGAGATTGCATAAGTTTTGTCAGCCAGCCCCGTCCTGGGGCGGTAGTGGGTCAGGTAATGCCTACGTTGGATGACTTCCCATGCGAGCGGTAAACAGTGTAGCATTACAAGAGAGCTATCTGCTCCCCAGGTCTGCGCCCACGCACGCTTCTTCAAACCTGATTTCGAAACCGTGTGTGCCCTTGTCCTGAACCCAGGCCCCATCTTAAGATAAACATTTCACTTGTTTCCTCGGGAGGGTGTAAAGTGGGAGGCTAGAAGAAGCCAAAATGGAATCTCATTTGGGGGAGAGAGGCCAATGTTCATGCAAAAATCAAGGCACTTGTTTTGGGGTTTTATTTCGATGGCAATTCTGGTGGGGACGCAGCTTGCAGCACAAAATTCGGCGCCGCGAACCTACTCACTTAGGGAATTCAACACGCAGTCCGGCACCGAAGCTAACGCGCAATCGACATCGGCCGGTCCTACGCCGAAGCGGAAAATTCTTAAAATTACCGAATTCAAACTGCCGCCAACCGGCAATGCCGTTCCTTTGAGGATTGCTGCAGGCCCGGACGGCGCGCTGTGGTTTACCGAATCCAACAGTAACAAAATCGGGCGCATCACAACCAAGGGCAAGATTACAGAATACCCCATACCCACCGCGGCCGCCACTCCCCAAGGGATCACGGCAGGGCCTGACGGCAATCTGTGGTTCATTGAGGCGTCGGGAAAGAAGGTGGGCCGGATCACCACCACCGGCGCGATTACAGAGTTCCCCATACCGAATGACTCAACCCAACCGGAGGAGATCATCGCGGGAAAGGACGGCAACCTGTGGTTCACTGACGCCAATAACAGCGTCGGACAGGTTACGCCAGCAGGCAGCGTTACAGAATTTGCCATGCCAGTGGCAGATAGCGCGCCCGGTTGTCTCACGGCGGGGCCGGATGGCAATCTGTGGATTTGCAAAGCCAATATCTGGCGCGGCACCACGGCAACACCGCCGGCGTTTAGTGTGATCGACTCAACAACCAACGCGGTGCAGGCCGGAGAGCTAGACACGCCTGTTTGGATCACCGTGGGACCCGACGGCGCGCTGTGGTTCACAGGCCAAAACAGCAACACCATTCAGCGCCTTACCACCGCAGGGGATCTCACCCTCAACGAGCACATACCGACGCCCAAGAGTTCACCCTTCGGCATCGCCGCGGGACCAGATGGCGCGCTGTGGTTTACAGAAGCTGGCGGCAACAAGATCGGGCGCATCACGACCGACGGTAAGACCCTCAATGAGTTCCCGGTGCCGACGGACAGCGCTACACCCATGGGGATTGCTGCCGGACCCGACGGTGCCATCTGGTTCGTCGAGGAAGCCAGCAACAAAATTGGTCGCGCCATTTGGACCACGCAGCAGCTTTCGCGGTCGAGGCGGTAAATAGGCCCGCAAACTTGTTTCTCCACCGATGGAATTCATTCTCCCATCCTTACGTCCTGGTACACTCTGACGGCGGCGATTGAATGGGGGCGACGCTTCCCTAAACGTGGGAAAGCCCGCGCGAGCGTTTTTCTCGCCGAAGAATTTGAGTTCGCAGACCGGCCATTCATGGGCCTAAAAATCGCTCTTTGAGGTCAACATGGAATATCGCGTTCTTCCGAACACTGAACTTCGCATCTCCCGGCTTTCGTTTGGCACCATGCCGTTTGGTTCGCAGGCCGATCAGGCAACATCTACCAGCATGGTTGATCTTTGCCTGGACGCCGGAATTAATTTTTTCGACACCGCGAATATGTACAACAAAGGTGTGGCGGAAACTTTTCTTGGAACGGCCCTGAAAGGCCGGCGCGACCGCGTGATTCTCGCCACCAAGGTTCGCAACAAAATGGGCGATGGACCCGACGATGCGGGGCTTTCCCGCGCCGCGATCCACAAAGCATTTGACGCCAGCCTGAAGCGGCTCCAGACCGATTATGTGGATATTTATTATTTGCACTGGCCTGATGACAACGTGCCCATTGATGAAACGCTGGCGGCGATGGACGAGTTGGTGCGCGCCGGGAAGGTCCGCCATACCGCCGTCTCAAACTACGCCGCGTGGCAGGTTTGCGAGATTCACTGGATCTGCCAGAAAAACGGGTTTGCGCCGCCTTATATTTCCCAGCCCATGTATAACCTTGTAGCCCGCGGCATTGAAGAAGAGTATCTCCCGTTTTGCGCGCGATTTAAAGTTGCGGTCATTCCTTACAATCCTCTGGCCGGAGGATTATTGACCGGCAAACATTCCCCGCAGTCGGGTCCGATTGCCGGCACGCGGTTTGATAAAAATGATTTGTATTTGCGCCGTTACTGGCACGAAGATTATTTCGCTGCGGTTGAGGAGCTGAAGGTGATCGCGCGCGACGCGGGCAAGACGCTGGTTGAGCTTTCACTCCAATGGCTGTTGAGCCAGTCGGTTGTCGATTCCGTCATCCTCGGCGCTTCGCGCCCGGCGCAGTTGGCGGAGAACCTAAAAGCCTGCGCAGGCGGCCCGCTCGATCAACCGGTGCTCGAC
>DASYXZ010000067.1:0-3255 GCA_035934315.1 Terriglobia bacterium
TACGGCGCATTAATCTAAAGGGAGTGGAACACAGCAAGGTTCACAGACGGGCGATGTGCAGGAACGAATCCTGACATCGCCCGTTTTGTTTTGAGGGGCTGGATGAGTTCGAGATAGGATTTGTTATACGCTCCCGCGCGCCGGAAATTTTCCATTTTCGACAGGGAGATACTTCTTACGAAGGGCCAACAAATTCAGCTTTTACCGAATGGGGCAAGATACCCTTTTCAAAACCCCGATCGAGCAGGGCTTGCACGGCATTGCGGCCGCGCTCCCCGTAGTCGAGCGTCCACTCGTTGACATACATGGAGACAAATCTGTCCGCCGTCGCAGTGTCAAGGCCCCGGGCAAATTGCAGCGCATAGGCCAGCGCCTCTTCGCGGTGGTCCAGGCTGTACTGGATGCTTGCTTTGAGCAGTTTCGAAATTTGCTGGATGGTTCGCCGATGGTGTGACCGGCGCACCGCGTTGCCACCAAGAGGCAGCGGAAGTCCCGTCTGTTGGTGCCACCACTCGCCCAAATCCACAACTTTTGTCAATCCTTCACTCGCGTAAGTTAGCTGACCTTCGTGGATCACTACGCCCGCATCCACTTCGCCTTGTGTCACGCTGTCCAGCACGCGGTCAAAGGGGACGAATCGCGGTTCAAACTCCGGCTCATAAAGCTGAAGCGCAAGAAAGGCGGTGGTCATTTTCCCCGGCACCGCCACTCGCTTTCCCCGCAGGCCGTCAGCGCCCAGCCGGTTGCGAGCCACCACCACCGGGCCATAACGCTCGCCAAAACTGGCGCCGCAAGGCAGCAAAGCATATTGGTCCGCGAGGTAGGCATAAGCGTGGAACGAAATCGCCGTGATGTCGTAAACCCCCTGGCGAGCTTTCTGGTTCAGTGATTCGATATCCTCAAGGACATGCGAAAATTTCAGGTTTCCAGTTGAAATCTTTTTTGTGGCCAGCGCGTAAAACATGAAAGCGTCATCGGAGTCCGGGCTGTGGGCAAGCTTCAAATCAATCGTTCGTCCGCGAGGCTTGTCGCCTTTTCGAGTCAAGGAGGATGACATCGGTCCCTCAGTCTGCAGTGTTTTGTGGCGCTGAAATGGATAATTTTAACACACCCACGAGCACATCTCCATTTTACATGTTGTGTTGTGACCGGTGGAGTCAAATGAACGACTGATCGCCTGCAACTCGCTGCTACTTAAACGCGAGAGCGGACCGGTACCACTCGACGGTCAGCCGCAAACCTTCTTCAAAGGAGGCGATGGGTTTGTAGCCGAGAACGGCGCGGGCGCGCGAAATGTCCGCCAGGGACTCGCGAACGTCACCGGCGCGCGGCGCTTCATAGCGCGGCGTCACCTCGCAACCAAATATTTTGTTCAGCAGAGTAATGATCTCATTCAGTGTATGCTGCTCGCCCACACCGACGTTAAAAACACCTCCAGACGCTCCCGGCGCGGTGCATGCGCGCAAGGTGGCGTCCACTACATTTGCGACATAGGTGAAATCGCGCGACTGCCCGCCGTCTCCGTAGATCACGGGCGTCGTCCTGCGGATGTAGGCGGCGTTGAAAAGCGAGAGAACACCGGTGTAAGGCGAGTTGGGATTTTGCCGGGGACCAAAAATATTAAAATATCTCAGCGCCACTGTTTCGAGACCGTAAATATTCGTGAAGACCTTGCAATAATACTCGCCAGTGAGTTTCATCAGCGCGTAGGGCGAAAGGGGACGTGGTTCGTGAGTTTCAACGCGCGGCAAAATGGGGTTGTCGCCGTACGCGGATGAAGAAGCCGCAAAAACCACCCGCTTCACGTGGGCATCGCGGGCCGCGACGAGAACGTTTAACGTGCCATCGATATTGACCGCGTTTGACGTAACAGGGTCAGCGATGGAGCGCGGGATTGAGGCCAGAGCCGCCAGGTGGATCACATAATCCACCCCCGCGAAGCAAGGGCGGATCTTTTCCAAGTTGCGGATGTCCTCTTCGCTAACCTCGATTCGGTTGCGCACCGCGGCAATATTGGGCGCCAGTCCAGTGGAAAAGTTGTCCAGAACCCGGACCTTGTCTCCTCTTCGCAAAAGCTCATCAACAATGTGTGAGCCGATAAAACCGGCGCCTCCGGTGATCAGATAAGTGGCCATGCTGTGAGTCCAAAGAAATTTGCCATATCAGTTTAACACGGAGGCGGTAAAGCAGAAGGCAGAAAGCTGAATCACCCTTCCCTGTTTTTTTAATTCAGAATTCATCATTATTCACAATTCATCATTCTACGGTGACGCTCTTGGCGAGGTTGCGCGGTTTATCCACGTCGCGGCCCAGCAGCACTGCGCAGTGATAGGCAAAAAGTTGAAGAGGAACGACGGTGAGGAGTGGCGTCAGGATTTCGTGGTTGCGCGGCACTTCGATGACATCATCCACCAGGTCGCCGAGTTTCTCGTTGCCCTCGGAAGTGATCGCGATCACGCGTCCTTCGCGCGCCCTGATCTCCTGTATGTTCGATACTATTTTGTCATACGACCCGTCCTCGGGAGCCAGCGCCATGGTGGGAAACGCGGGATCGATCAGCGCGATCGGCCCGTGCTTCATCTCGCCCGCCGCGTAGCCCTCGGCGTGAATATAAGCAATTTCTTTCAGCTTCAAGGCGCCTTCCAGCGCGATGGGGTATTGATACTTTCGCCCGATGTAAAGGAAGTGCTGTGCCTTGGAATACTTTTGCGCCAGTCCGCGAATGCGGTCGGATTGTTTGAGGATGGCGCGAATTTGGTCCGGGATTTTTTCAAGCCCTCTCAGCAACACAGACCCTTCTTCAAAAGAAAGGTCGCGGCTGCGTCCTGCGAGAAGCGCCATCAAGGTCAGGATGGTGATTTGGGAAACAAAAGATTTCGTGCTGGCCACTCCCACCTCAATGCCGGCGTGGGAGTAAACGCCCGCGTGCGTCTCGCGCGCGATCGAGCTGCCCACCACATTCACCAAACCCAGCACCAGCGCGCCTTTGCGCCTGGCTTCGCGCAGAGCCGCCAGGGTGTCTGCCGTTTCTCCCGACTGGCTGATGGCCAGCACCACGGTGTTTTGCCGTAAATTTAATTTCCGGTAGCGAAATTCCGAAGCCAGCTCTGTCTCCACCGTCAAATCTGTAAGCGCTTCAAAAACATAGCGCGCGAACAATCCCGCGTAGTAGCTGGTACCGCAACTAATAATGATCAGGTGGCGCGCCTGCTGCAGGCGGTCCATCACGGATTCGAGCCCGCCCAGTTTGGCCAC
>DASYXZ010000072.1:0-8462 GCA_035934315.1 Terriglobia bacterium
CAGATGGACGGCAGTATTGAGCTTTTTCCTGATCGCCCTGATAGGATTTGGGAAAATGGCGCGCTCCAGCCAGGAATCAGCCCCGCCCAAAGCCGGGCCTTCCGATATGAGCGGGATGGTGATGGACCGCGACAACCAGACTCACGTGACGGAAACCATGTCCCATCACATGCACATGGGACCGCACATGAAAATGACCGCGCTTCGTCCTGCCAACGCGGAGGACACCAAGAGGGCGGATGAAATCGTCAAGACGCTTCAAGCCGATCTGCAGAAATACACGGATTACCACGCAGCCATCGATGACGGTTACCGTATCTTCCTTCCCAATTTTCCCCAGCCCGAATACCATTTCACCAATTACAGGTACGGTTTTCGGGCTGCCTTTAAATTTGACCCGGCTCGTCCCACTTCGCTCCTTTACAAGAAAACGCCGGACGGCTACGAATTGGTGGGCGCCATGTACACGGCGCCACTAAGTTCGAGTGAGGATGCGCTAAACTCACGCGTGCCGTTGAGCGTGGCGCGCTGGCACTTGCACGTGAACATCTGCCTGCCACCTCGCGGCCAAGCCCTGAGCACCGATTGGACAAAATTTGGACCCAGGGGCTCGATTACAACCGAAGAAGAATGCACGGCGGCAGGCGGGAGGTTCATGCCCCACTTGTTCGGGTGGATGGTGCACGTCTACCCCTTCGAGCAAGACCCGCAAGATATTTGGGCGCACTGACGAATTTGATTCAGATTGTGGAAAGGTATTGTGGCCCACGGTCGAATATCAGTGAACAGGCTCGGGAACCGGTGGCGCGTCATCGCCCGGTCTTGGGCTCTGTTGCAAACGATAAAGGTGATTTAGCGGGATGCGGCCCGGGCCAATGGAATAGGCTTTACGGATAGCCTCGGTCACATACGCTTTGGCGAGGACGACCGCGTCGGCGACCTGGCGTCCGAGCGCCAAGTTGGCGGCGACGGCGGACGAAAACGTGCAGCCGGTTCCATGGGTATTATCGGGCTTGATTCGGTCACCGGTAAAAACCTCCAGGTTGGCGCCCTCGCAATAAACGTCGATCGCCTTGTCCAGGTGGCCGCCGGTCACCACCACCGCGCGCCCCCCCATTTCAATGAGCTTGTGCGCCGCCGCTTTCATTCCTTCCACGTTTTCAACTTTCAGGCCGGTGAGGGCTGCAGCCTCGTCCAGGTTGGGTGTTACCACCATCACGCGGCTGAGCAAATGTTTGCGGAGATAGTCGAAACCGTCTGCGTCCACCAACGGGTGGCCACTCGAGGAATGAAACACCGGATCGAGAACCGCAGGAAGCGTGGGATTTGAATCCAAAACCTCGCGCACCACTTCGGCGTTGGGACGATTTGCCACCATGCCAATTTTGATGGCCTTAATTCGGCCATCCGCCAGAAGCGCGTGAATGCATTGCAGGAGAATTTTTGGGTCCACTGGGGAGAGGCTGGCCACGCTTTCGGTATTCTGGACGGTTAATGCGGTAATCGCGGCAACGCCATAGCAGTTGTTGGCGGCGAAGGTCTTGAGATCGGCAACCACGCCCGCCCCGCCGCTTGGGTCGAAGCCCGCAATGGTCAGGACGACTGTCGCCGGCGGATTAGGATGATGATTCATTAATATCCGCGCGTCACGCTGCGCCTTCGCGAAACAGAGTGGATTATAAAATCCCCGGCCTCAATGTCAACAAAGATTTCAGGAAAAGTTGCCGGGCACCGTTCGTTCTCGTCATCCATTGGCGGGATTGCTCTGGTACCGCTCCAGACATTCCTTCGAGCAGAAATGAAGCGTTTGCCCGCCGCGTGTCAGCTTGTGGGAGAGTTCCGTGGAAACAAACATGCCGCACACAGGGTCGCGAGCCGTTTCCCCACTTTGCAAGGTCCCGCCATTGCGCCCGGGTCCGCCCGTCGAACCTCCTTGGCCTGATGGCGGCCTCCCGAAAATACTCTTCAGCATTCGGTTCAGCAACTTCCCGATGATGATTACGACAATGAGATCGAATACGTACTCAAGCAATGCGAACATACTTTAATTGAGTGAATCTGAATCGGCGAAGGATATTCGCTAATGCATCGACGGGGCGGCGGAGGCCACGCCATTATCAACGCCCAAACCTTTCTTCAAGTCATCGAGCCCGGGATAGTTCGGATTTCGCTTGTGCAGCCGGTCCCATGCGGCCCGCGCGGCCGCCAGGTCGTGAGTTCCCTCCATGTTAACAATAATAGTATTAAACATGGTGGGTTCGTGGGTGGGGTCGATTTTGAGTGATTCCTCATACTCCTTCAGCGCATCCTTCGGCCGGCCAAGATTAAAGTAAGCCGTCCCTAAATCAGTGCGCGCGCTCACATTCTTCGAATCCAGCGCCAGGGCTTTCTGGTACCAATTGGCGGCAAGACCGAACTGACGCTGGTCGTAGTAAAGATTGGCGAGTTTGAGCGGCGGCTCAGGGTCTTTGGGATTCTGCGCGACCTGGTCCTCGAGCGATTTGATGCTGGCCGCGACTTCAAGCGACGGATGGCCAGGCGGAAGCTGGGCATCTCCCGCTCCTCCTCCCGAAGCGTTTTGAGGGGCGCTGTCCGCAGTTTCCGCCGGTGCGGCAGTAGCACCCGTCGATGCCATTTTTTCGGGCGCGTTCCAGTTATACTCCGCCTCCGTGATGTAGCCAATAAAGAAGCCCACCACTAGAAACACGATGGCGGTGATGATCGTCTCTCTCTTCACTATGTTTCCTCGCTCAAAAGGCCGCTCCAAAAAAGTCTATAGTACGCGCGGGGGAGCGTCAAGCAAAGGCGGCCGGGCATTTTCCAAAATAATTTGCAATCTCGCGTCAAGTCTTGATAAGGTCCCCCTGCGTAGTCATAACCCTTTTCCCTTCAGGAGATAACTCAATGCAATGCAAATCTTTTGGTTTCTCCCGCACGAGTTGGCAAGGCGGGCTGTGCGCCGGACTGATTATCTTTGGCGTCGTCTCTACTTTTGCGGCTGAAAAATATGACGTCACGGTTCAGCACAGCGTGACCGCAAAAATGCGCGATGGAGTTATTTTGCGGGCCGACATCTATCGGCCCAAAGCCGAGGGAAAATTCCCCGTGCTGCTTGAGCGCACGCCATACAACAAGGCGGGGGGTGCGGAATTCGGACTGAAAGCGGCGGCGCGTGGATTTGTCGTGATCATCCAGGACGTGCGCGGGCGCTATACGTCCGAAGGCGGGTGGTACACTTTCAGACACGAATCCGAAGACGGCTACGATTCCGTGGAGTGGGCTGCGGCCCTGCCATATTCTGACGGCAAAGTGGGAATGTTCGGCGGCTCTTACGTGGGCGCAACCCAGATGCTCACCGCCATCGCTGCGCCGCCACACCTGGCCGCCATTGCGCCCGTCGTAACGGCCAGCAATTATCACAATGGATGGACTTACCAGGGCGGCGCGTTTGAGCAATGGTTCAATGAGTCATGGACGTCCGGCCTCGCCCAGGACACTTTGAATCGCCAGGTGCAAAAAAATACGAATGCGCTGCTGGGAATACAAAAACTCCCACTGACGGATTATCCGCTCTTCAATCAGGGCGCGGACGCCGCAGGACTGCGTGAACTCGCCCCGTACTTTCTCGATTGGCTTTCGCACCCGAGTTACGATGATTACTGGAAGCCGTTGTCGATTGAGGACCACTACGACAAAATTAAAGTTCCGGTTTTTACCATGGCCGCGTGGTATGACATTTTTCTCGGCGGGTCGCTGCGAAATTATATGGGCATCAAAGCACATGGAGGCAGTGGAGCGGCGCGACAGGGCCAACGGCTGATGGTGATGATCGGCGGCCATTCCGGCGGCGGGCGCAAAATCGGCGAACTGGATTTCGGTCCGCAGGCGGTATTTGACGAAGATGAAATCATGCTGCGCTGGTACGACCATGTTTTGAAAGGAATCGATAACGGCGTTGAGCACGAGAAACCGGTAAAACTTTTTGTGATGGGTAAGAATGTCTGGCGCGAAGAAGACGATTGGCCGTTGGCTCGCGCTAAAAAAACGCGCTACTATTTGCACTCAGGCGGAACGGCCAATGGGGCGACCGGCGACGGCGTATTGAGCCCCACAGCTCCAAAATCCGAACCCGCGGACCATTTCTCTTACAACCCCGCCGATCCTGCGCCCACCACCGGCGGCCCGCTCTGCTGTGACGCCGGCCATCTTGCGCCCGGCCCGCGCGATCAGCGCAAAGTTGAAGCTCGAAAGGACGTCCTGGTTTTTACCACGCCTGCGTTCAACACGGATTTTGAAGTCACCGGCCCTGTCAGTCTGGAACTTTACGCCAGTTCCTCCGCGGTCGATACGGACTTCACCGGCAAGCTGGTGGACGTTTGGCCGAATGGCTTTGCCCAGAATTTAACCGAGGGCATTGTGCGGATGCGATACCGTAACTCGCAGGAAAAACCTGAATTGATGCACCCGGGCAAGGTGTACAAAATCACCATCGATCTTTGGGCCACGAGCAACGTGTTCCTGGCGGGACACCGGCTGCGCCTGGAAGTCTCGAGCTCAAATTTCCCACGCTTCGATCGCAATTTGAATACAGGAGAAGACCAGGCCCATGCCACGAGCATGGTGAAAGCTGCCAACACCATCCTGCACGATTCGAAACACCCTTCGGCGCTGATATTGCCGGTGGTGCCGCAGTGACTCGCCAAGCGCCAATGATTTTTCTCCTAAAACAAAATTGCCGACTGTTGATTGATGATTGCTGATTGAAACCTGAAAATCACGCGCGCTTTTCTAATCGTTAATCTTCTATCTTTATTCGGCAATCATGCATACGGCAGCTACGGCATAAGGCCCTTTTTCGCGGCGAGTCGCGCCTTTCACCGTAATATCTCCGCTTGCCACAAGCGCTACTCCTCGTGCAGAATCGAGCGTCTGGAGGATACCGCATGCGCACACGTCTGTTCGGGACCATCGCAATTCTTTGTCTGGTGATTTCTTTGCCCGGCTCTGTCTTCGGGCAACTGGTGGAAGATTACCATCCGCCCAAATCCCAATGCTGCCTGCAAGGCGCGGCACAACGCCTGGCCGATCAGCTTCAGGATTGGAACCAACTTGGCCGGTTTTACGAGGACGATCAGAAACTGGAGGCGGAACCGCCGCAGCCCGGCCGTGTGGTTTTCCTTGGTGATTCGATTACTGATTTTTGGGATCTTAAACGTGACTTTCCCGGCAAGCCTTACGTGAATCGCGGCATCAGCGGCCAGACCACATCACAAATGCTGGTGCGGATGTATCCGGATGTAATTGATCTTCACCCGGCCGCGTTAATTCTCCTTGCCGGCACCAACGACATCTCCGCCAACACCGGGCCCGAAACACTGAAGATGATTGAGGAAAACTTTCAGGCCATTACTGAACTGGCGCAGGGACACAACATTAAAGTGATTCTGTGCGCGGTAATGCCGGTAAGCGATTACACAAAAAACACGCAGACCGTTCGCCGGCCGCCGGCGGATATTTTGAAATTAGACGACTGGATGCGCGCCTATACCGAAAAAGTGCACGCGGTTTACGCCGACTACTATTCGGCGATGGTGGACGCGCAAGGAATGTTGAAGGATGGTTTTTCAGAGGATGGTCTGCATCCCAACGTCAAAGGCTATGCCCTGGTCGCGCCGGTTGCGGAAGCCGCCATTGAAAAAGCGCTGGGGAAAAATTGAACCATTGGAGGAGAAGAAATTGGAAACTAGAAAATAGAAATTGGCAAATTCAATTCGAGCTTCGAGTTTCTAATTTCGCGTTTCCAGTTTCTAATTTCCAATTTCCTCTTTCCTCTTTCCTTCCAATCACTTGATTCTTCTCACGCGCTTCCAATCAGAATCCCGGCCACGAATACCACCACTCCGCCCACCACCACTTGAAACGCAGCCGACAAAAATGGAGTGTCCATATAACGATGCCGGATGTAGCTGATGGTACCGAGCTCACAGGCCACAACGACAGCCGCGGCTGTGATGGCTACGTTGAAGTCTGAAAAGAGAAATGGCAGGGTGTGTCCAATGCCGCCGGCGGTGGTCATCAGTCCGGTGACCATGCCGCGGAACCACGGATAACCGCGCCCGGTCAGTGAGCCGTCATCGGAAAGGGCCTCGGCAAAAGCCATGGATACCCCGGCGCCCACCGAGGCAGCGAGGCCGATGAGAAACGCATCGCGAGTCTGGTGCGTGGCGAAGGCGGCGGCGAACAAGGGCGCGAGCGTGGACACAGATCCGTCCATCAAACCCGCCAGGCCCGGCTGCACCACTTGAAGCAGGAACTTGCGCCGTCCTGCCGTGTCTTCGCCGGCGCGGGCTTCAGGCGTGAGATGTTTTTCTTCCAGTGATTCGGCCAGGCTCGAATGCTGGCGTTCCGCCTCAGCCAGGTCACCAAGAAGTTTCCGAATGGAGGCATCCGTTACCAACTTCATGGCGCGCTCGTAGAAGCGCCCGGTTTCGAGCTCCATGAGCTCAACCTGCTTCCTGACGGCCTTCATCCCCAAGGGCCGGGTGAGCCAGATGGGGCGGCGCTCGATGAAGCCTTTTACGTCCTGCGGACGGATCAGCGGAATGTGTTCACCGAAGCGCTGGCGGTAAGTCTCAATCAGCCTGCTACGGTGTTCGGACTCCTCTGCGCGCATTTCATCCAGCACTTTGGCCGTGGCGGGGTATGTCTCGCGCAGCCCCTCGGCAAAGTCGCCGAAGATGCGGCCGTCTTCCTCTTCCAGGGTAATTGCCAGGGCGAGGATTTCTCGCTCGGTAAGATCTTTGAATCTTTTCGCCATTGTGGTTCCTTCCTATTGAGTTGCCGGCGCTCGATCGAACGAACTCTTTATAAAGATGCCGCATGAATTCTGCCCGGCGCATGCATTATAGTATCCCCGTGGCCATCTCGACTGAAAAGAGAGGGCCAATGGAGGAATTCAGTGGTCACAATATTGGGTTCGCGCCCACCGAGCGACAAGATCAACAGGCTTTCACGCCGCGCGTTTCTGCGAGGCGCAGCGGCCGCCGCAACTTTTTCCATTGTGCCGCCCCGTGTCATGGGAGGGCGTGGCTACGTCGCGCCAAGCGGGAAGCTCGCGCTCGCCTGCATCGGGGTGGGGGCGCAAGGCTCACGCGTGATGATGGATTTCCTCAAGGAGCCGGACGTGCAAGTGATCGCCGTGTGCGATGTCAATCGCGAGAGCAGCGATTACTCCGAATGGGGTCCCAACGAGCTGCGCAATAAAGTCCGCGCGCTTTTGGGCGACGCGAACTGGGGCAGCCAGTTTACCGGTCCCACCGCGGGTCGCGATCCGGCGCGACGGATCGTCGACGCTTACTATGCCAGGAAACAGCCGTCGGGCGGGAGCGGGCGCACGGGTTGTGCGGCCTACAGCGACTTTCGCGAGATGCTGGCCAAAGAAAAAAGTATCGACGCCGTTGTGGTCTGCACGCCTGACCACTGGCACGCGCCCGTCGCCATCACGGCCATGAAAATGGGCAAACACGTTTTCTGCCAGAAACCCATGACGCATTCCGTTTACGAATCCCGGCGCATGGCGGAAGTGGCGCGCCAAACGAAAGTTGCGACGCAAGTGGCCGTGGGCAATGCGGCATCAGAGGCCACACGCCTGCTGTGCGAATGGGTCTGGGCGGGCGCCATCGGCCCAGTGCGCCGCGTGGAAAATTGGTCGAGCCGCCCCTTCTGGCCGCAGGGAATTGAGCGGCCCGATAAAACCGAGCCGGTCCCGGCCGGACTCGATTGGGATATGTGGCTGGGCCCTGCGCCCGAGCGCCCCTTTAACCACGTCTATCTCCCGTTTGTGTGGCGCGGCTGGTACGACTTCGGAACAGGTTCGATTGGGGACATGGGCAATTACAGCTTTGACACCATCTTCCGCGTGCTCAAGCTCACACCACCCGGCGTCGTCGAAGCGACCTCCACGAAAATATTTAAGGAGACCTATCCGGCAGCCTCCATCATTCACTTTGAGTTTCCCGCGCGCGGCGAAATGCCACCGGTTGAAGTGAACTGGTACGATGGCGGGCTGAAGCCGCGTCGTCCGGGTGAGTTGGAGGATGGCCGTGAAATGGGAGCGGAGCACGAGGGGTTGCTGTTCATCGGTGATCACGGCACCATCATGTGCGGCTTTGAAGGCGGGAACCCCCAGTTGATTCCGGAATCGCGAATGAAGGAATTCGTGCCGCCGCCCAAAACTCTGCCGCGATCCATCGGTTTTTATCGCGAGTGGATAGAGGCTGCGAAAGGTGGTCCGGCTCCCACCGCCAATTTTGAATTTGAGAGCCGCGTCGTGGAATCAATACTGCTGGGGAACGTCGCGTTGCGTGGGGGGGACAAATTGCGCTGGGACAGTTCCAATCTTAAGGTCACGAATGTGGCCGCCGCCCAGGCTTTGATCAATCCAGGTTATCGAGGGGATTGGG
>DASYXZ010000098.1:0-23749 GCA_035934315.1 Terriglobia bacterium
GAGTACAATCACCGGAGTTCCCGCTCTAATTTCCGTTTCCAGGGCTTCCAGAATGCGGAGCAAATAATTTTTCGCAAGGTCCAACATTCCGAAGTCGTACAGTGGCCGGCCACAGCACAATTGCCGGGGCAGAATGCCCGCGTCAAATCCCGCGTGCGTGAGCACTTGCACGGCGGCGCTGCCTGTCTCCGGATGGAAATATTGGGTAAAGGTATCCGTCCACAGAATCACGCGGCCTTTTGACCCCGCCAGTGCGCCCGGCCCAGGCTGAAAGTTCCGGCCCAACACTGGAACCCCGCGATGGTGGGCCCAGCGACGGAAATTTTGCCGCGCAAGCCGGGGAAATTGCCTCGGCCCAGCAATGCCCAGCAATTTTTTGAAAGCGCCGTTAAAGCCGGGCGCGCCCATGAAAAAATTCGCAACCGAAGGGGCAAGCGAACCAAGCCTCGCCCACCGGTCGATCCAGCCAAAGGCGTAAGCGCGCAACGGTCGCAGCCGGTTTTCATAATAGTGTGACAGGAACTCGGCTTTGTAGGTGGCGATGTCAACATTAAGCGGGCACTCGCTCTTGCAGGCTTTGCAGGAGAGGCAGAGTTCCAGCGACTCTTTCACGCGCTCGTCCTTCCAGCCGTCTTTCACCACTTCGTTTTGCAGCATCTCGAAGAGCAGATGGGCGCGGCCGCGCGTGCTGTGCTCCTCCTCAAGAGTGGCGCGGTAGCTCGGGCACATGGTTCCGGCGTCGGTCTTGCGGCAGGCGCCGATTCCGATGCAGCGCAGCGTGGCGCTGGAAAACGAGCCGCCATCCTCGGGAAATGTGAAATGGGTTTGGGGCTGCGCCGGATGGTAATCCGCGCCCAGCCGCAGGTTTTCCACCGGCGAGTAGGCATCCACAACTTTGTGAGGGTTCATTTTGCCGTCCGGATCCCACAAAGTTTTGAACTTGCGAAAAGCCTGCATCAATTCCGGACCAAACATTTTCGGTAATAGCGTTGCGCGAGCTTGTCCGTCCCCGTGCTCGCCCGAAAGAGATCCGCCATAGGTAATCACGAGGTCCGCCGCGCGATCGAGGAATTCGGCGAACTTGCGAATGCCGGGCTCGGTTTGCAAATCGAAACTCACCTGCATATGAATACAACCGTGCCCGAAGTGGCCATAGAAAGCAGCCTGGTAGGCGAATTCATCCAGCAGCTTACGCAAGTCGCGAAGATAAGCGCCCAATTTTTCAGGCGCCACGGCTGCGTCATCCCAACCCTCCCAGCGCATGGGGGCGCCTGGCGAAAAAGCTGCGGCACGCGGCCCAGACTCGCGCACGTGCCACACTGCCCGCGCCTCCGCCTTGCTATAGAGCCGCAAGTTGGGCGCGCCGGGCCCGCGCTTGAGTGCCTGCATCATTCGTTCGGCGCGTTGCCCGGTTTCGCCGGCGTTATTTGATCCGAACTCGACCAGCAGAAAACCGCCGCCCGCGGGCAGGAGATCAAGTCCGGGCGCTCCTTTTTTTTTCAGAGCATCCGCCATGCTCCCATCAAATCCTTCGAGGCCTATGGGACCAAACTCGAGAATCCGGGGCACATCATCAGCGGCCAGGAATGTATCGTCATATCCGATGCCCACCAGGGCGCGCTGTTGCGGGCTATCAATCAACTTCAGCCGCGCGGCGAGCACGATGACGCACGTGCCTTCGGTTCCCACGAGAGCGCGCGCTACATTAAATCCATTCTCGGGCAAGAGTTCGTCAAGGTTATAGCCGGAGACTCTCCTGGGAATCCTGGGGTATTTCTCGCGCACCAGCGGCGCAAAGGTGTCGCGAATTTCCCTGAGGCCTTGATAGATTTCTGCGCGGCGGCCGCCCTGGCTGATGATCGATTGGAGTTCGCCGTCTGTCGTCTTGCCCACCTTCATGAGCGTGCCGTCATAGAGCAGAATCTCCAACTCCTCGACGTTGTCCACTGTCTTCCCGGCCAGCAGCGAATGCGTGCCGCAGGAGTTGTTCCCAATCATGCCGCCCAGCGTGCAGCGGTTGTGAGTGGCGGGGTCAGGCCCGAAAGTGAGGCGATGGACTTCCGCCTGGCTGCGCAAATTGTCAAGCACCAGGCCGGGCTGAACGCGGGCGATTCGCTGTTGCGCGTCGAGCTCGATAACGCGGTTCATATACTTGGTGAAATCGAGCACGACCGCAACATTGCAACTCTGCCCGGCCAGGCTGGTGCCGGCCCCGCGGGGCAAAACCGGCGCGCCAAATTTACGGCAGGCCGCAAGCGTGGCGATCACGTCATCTTCATCTCGCGGAATAACCAGCCCGATGGGAACTTGACGATAGTTTGAAGCGTCGGTGGAGTAGAGCGCGCGGCTGCCGCGGTCGAAGCGAACCTCGCCACGAACATTTTTCCGCAACTCGCCCTCCAGGGCCTGCGCGTCCGCAAACGTATCAGTTGGTTTACCGTGCGAGCTCAGAGGCAGTTCGTTCATCATTGATGGCAATGAAAATAAGGTCTAGTGTTCTGTGACGTCTAATACTTTACAGTCGCAGTCCCCCCTCACCCGTCCGTCGGCTGACGGACACCCTCTCCCTCCAGGGAGAGGGTTATTACTATCCAATCAATTAAAAACCAATAATTAGCCCTCTCCCTTCGGGAGAGGGTGGCGCGAAGCGACGGGTGAGGGTTCCTGTCGCGTGTGGTAAAAAATTAAATGCGCCACGCCGTTCATGCGGTCGCGGCCTGATTTTCCCGGGTTTTGGCCGATGGACACAGTCGTTCCATTGCTGCCATCACGCCACCTTTGCGATGGGGCACGCCGGCCAATCGAAGTCCCATTTCCACGCCGCTCAAAGTTCCCGCCAGCATCAAGTCGTTGAAGTGGCCCAAATGCCCGATGCGGAAAACTTTGCCTTGCAATTTCGAAAGGCCGGCTCCCAAAGACATATCGAAATTTTCAAGGATTATTTTCCTCAAGTGATCCGCGTTGTGCCCTTCCGGCGTAAAGACGGCTGTCACGGTGCTCGAATATTCTTCCGGCCGCTCGCACACAATCTCCAAGCCCCATACTCGAACGGCGGCGCGAGTTGCATCCGCATGACGATCGTGGCGGCGGAAGACGTTGGCCAGCCCTTCTTCATTCAGCATCTGAATCGATTCGTGAAGCCCATAAAGAAGATTAGTCGGCGGGGTGTACGGATAAAATCCGTCCTTGTTCTGTTTCAAAATATCCTGCCAGTCCCAATACGAGCGTGGCATCTTGGCGGATTCATTGGCGCGCAATGCTTTTTCCGAGACCGCGTTCAAACCCAGGCCGGGCGGCAGCATCAGACCTTTTTGCGAGCCGGCAATGGTAACGTCAACGCGCCACTCGTCATGCCGAAAGTCCATCGCGGCAAGCGATGAGATGGCGTCCACCATCAACAACGCCGGATGACGCGCGGCATCCATCAACCGCCGAACCTCAGATACACGACTGGCGGCTCCGGTTGAAGTTTCATTGTGAACCACCATCACCGCTTTAATTTTGCGGTTGGCATCCGCTGCCAGTCGCGCTTCGAGCTGTTCGAGGTCAGCGCCGCGCCGCCAATTTCCGGGCACGTCATCAACCGCGAGGCCCAGCCTCTCCGCCATGCGCCGCCAGGCCATGGCAAAGTGGCCCGTCTCAAACATCAGGACGCGATCGCCCGGCGATAAAGTATTCATGATGGCGGCCTCCCAGGCGCCCGATCCCGAACTCGGATAGATAATCACCGGACCGGTTGTTTTAAAGATGGGGCGAATGCCCTCCAGAATTTCATGGGCAAGCCGGGCAAATTCGGGACCGCGGTGATCGATCACGGGGCGGTCCATGGCCCGCAGGATACGGTCAGGAACGTTGCTGGGGCCCGGAACTTGCAGGAAATGACGGCCAGTGTGAGTCATAAGTCCTCGCTTGAAAATGCGATTTTAATTTATTCGCGCTTCCGCGCGAACCCATAAGACTATACGGCCAACGAACTTTAGGGGGAAGAGATTTTAGACAAATCAGCCCGGACCATAACATCCCCGCGAGGTTATGACCATCCACCATCAGAAACATTTGCTGAAACTTTTTCTCTCCTAAAACATATTTTATTACGATAGTCGTTGTAGCGGACGAGTGCAGAGGTCGCGGCGTTAGCCCACGAGAAATTGATTCTCGGCAGATCGAGGCAGGGCATTAGGCGCAGGTGGCGCCAGGAGGTAGTCACAGCATGCTTTTTATGCTGCGGGCTTTTGCGGGACCAGAAGATAGACAAGCCCACCCCACTTATTATATGTCGTGGACTCATCTTTCCTGAGTCGTATTTGTGGCGTCTGGAAAATACAAAAGGCAGGACGGGACCGGGATGAACAGAGATCCCCCCTTCAGCTCTGCTCAGGGCCGTGAGCCTGTCGAACGGCAAACCTCCAGATTCGGAAGTGTGCGCTATTAGCTTGTGCATGAGGCTTGTGATGTTCTAAAATCTTTTAGCATACTAGCGCAGAGACTCCGCCAATTTGCCGAGTATTTTATTGCGAGGAACTTTTAATGGATTATCAATATTTGATGAAGATTGATTCGCCGGCGGACCTCAAAAAAGTGCCGCGCGAAGATTTGCCCAAGGTCGCGCTGGAACTGCGGGATTATCTGGTCACCGTGGTGTCCCAGGTCGGCGGTCACCTGGCCTCCAGCCTGGGCGCCGTCGAATTGACTCTGGCGCTTCACTACGCTTTCGATGCGCCTAAAGACAAAATTGTTTGGGATGTCGGCCATCAAGCCTACGGTCACAAAGTCCTCACCGGGCGGCGCGACCGCCTGCCCACCATCCGCCAGTACGGCGGCATCTCCGGCTTTCCGGTGCGCGACGAGAGTCCATACGATACCTTCAACGTGGCACACGCCGGCACAGCCATTTCCGGAGCGCTGGGCATGGCCGTGGCTCGCGATTTAAAGCATGAGGATTTTTACATCGTCGCGGTGGTCGGTGATGCCGGCCTGACCTCGGGGTTGGAGCTTGAAGGCATCAACAACCTGGGCACGTTGCAGAAAAAAGTTTTGGTCATCGTCAACGATAATGAGATGTCAATATCACCCAACGTCGGCGCTATCGAGGGCTATTTGAACCGCGTGGTGCACGGCCAGGCGTACCATCGGCTCACTCAGGAAGCGGAGAAAATGATTCTGGCGGTTCCCCGCCTGGGCCCGCGTTTGCTGAAACTTTCAAAAGACCTCGTCGAGTCCGCTAAAACCGTGCTCATCCCCGGGCTGGTGTTTGAGGAGCTGGGGTTTGATTACGTGGGTCCGGTTAACGGCCACAGCATCGAAGATTTGCTAAACGTGATCGCCAAAGTGAAAGACAATCCCAAGCCGACACTGCTTCATATCGTCACCCAAAAGGGAAAAGGCTACCCGCACGCGGAAAAACTTCCGGTGAAATATCACGGCGTCACGCAATTTGACGTTTCCACCGGCGACTTCCACAAGGCTCCTGCCGAGGCGCCGAGCTACACCGCCGTCTTCGGCAAAGCGATGTGCGACCTGGCGGAAAGCGATTCCCGCGTGGTGGGCATCACCGCCGCCATGTGCGAAGGGACAGGACTGGACGAATTCTCCAAACGGTTTCCTGACCGGTTCTTTGATGTGGGCATCGCGGAGCAGCATGCCGTGACTTTTGCCTGCGGCCTGGCGTGCGAGGGCATGAGGCCGGTAGCCGCCATTTATTCCACATTCTTGCAGCGCGCTTACGATCAAGTGATTCATGACGTCTGCCTGATGCACGCGCCGGTGACGTTTGCCCTGGATCGCGCCGGGATTGTGGGGGCAGACGGCCCCACGCACAATGGACTCTATGATCTTGCCTATCTTGCCGCCGCGCCGGGCATCGTGGTGATGGCGCCCAAAGATGAAAACGAGCTGCGCCAGATGCTCTATACCGCCGTCATGTCGGATGTCCCGGCGGCGCTGCGCTATCCGCGTGGCAACGGCATTGGCGTCGCCATCGATGCCAATTTCAAGCGCCTCGAAATCGGCAAGGGTGAAATCCTTCGCGAGGGCGGCGACATCGCCATCCTGGCGCTGGGCAGCATGGTTTATCCATGTCTTGAAGCCGCGGCAAAATTGGAGGCGTTTGGAATTCATTCCACCGTCATTAACGCCCGGTTCATGAAGCCGTTGGATGAGGAACTCTTCTGCGTTCTGGCGGCGGAGAAACAGTTTCTGGTGACAGCGGAGGAAGGCACTGAGGCGGGCGGATTCGGGGCCAACGTCGCGGCGTTATTGCACGACCGCCAGATTCCCGTCAGCATCCTGCGCATTGCCGTTCCTGACCGCATCCTTCCTCACGGCGCGCCCAACTTGTTGCACGCCAAGTACGGTCTGGATGTGGATGGCATCGTGGAAAGAATCCGAACTTTTGCCGGCAAACGGAAAATTGGCGCCGAACCGAAATACCTCACGGTTCCCCGGCCGTAGGTACGGGGGAAACCACTTCTTCGTGGTTCGCGCCTGCCGCGGGTCATCGCCTGCTCCAGGCAGGCTTGAAATTCTGTATTCACTTCCGCTACATAAAAAAATACCGCTTTGGCCGCGCGCGTCGAGTGTGCTAGAGTGAGCGAAGAAAAGGCGAAGCAAGACGGGACTGAAACCTTCGAGGTCTAAATACCTATGCGCTCGGATTCCAACCTGCTCGCCGCCGGAACGCTGGCCACCGTTCAAGGCGCGCTGGATGAGATTCGCGATAAGCTTGGCCGTGGCCCGGCTGGTCCCTCCATCGCCGCGCGCGGCGTCACGGCGGCCAGGCATTTTCCCGCCCGGCCCGCGCAGTTCGCGCCATTTTCCCCATCCATTCCCGGGCGAATCATAGAAATTTTGAAAGCGCGCGGGATTGATAGTCTTTATTCCCACCAGGCGCGCTGCGTGGAAATCGCGAGTGAAGGCAAAAACCTGGTGGTGGTCACGCCCACCGCTTCAGGAAAAACTCTTTGCTACAACCTGCCGATTTTGAGCGCGCTGGTGGAAAATCCCGAGGCGCACGCACTCTACCTCTTTCCCACCAAGGCGCTGGCGCAAGACCAACTGGTGGAGCTGAACCGTTGGACGGAAAAACTGGGGGATGAACTCCGCACTTTCACTTATGACGGTGACACGCCGCAGGACGCGCGCAAAGCCATCCGCGCCCGTGCCAACCTTGTGATTACCAATCCGGATATGCTGCACGCCGGCATTCTGCCCCACCACACCAAGTGGGAGCGCGTGTTTCAGAATTTGCGCTACGTGGTGATTGACGAGCTGCATTATTACCGCGGCGTGTTCGGCAGCCATCTCTCGAACGTCCTGCGCCGCCTGAAGCGCATCGCGGCGTTTTACGGCAGCCGGCCCCAATTCATCTGCGCCTCAGCCACCATCGCCAATCCGGCGGAACTTGCGAGGAACATTCTTGAAGAAGACGTCGTGCTGGTGGATGAAAACGGCGCGCCGTCAGGCGAGAAGTATTTTGTCTTTTACAATCCGCCCATCGTCAACCTGCAGCTCGGCATCCGCCGCTCTTATCTGAATGAGACGCGCCGCGTGGCGCGAACTTTTCTCCAGCGCGGTCTCGAAACGATTATTTTCGCCAACAGCCGCCTGGCCACTGAAATTCTGGTGACCTATCTCAAGGAAGATTTTGCGCGCGGCCCGGCGGGTCCGGAAGCGGTGCGCGGCTATCGCGGCGGATATCTTCCGCTTGAACGCCGTGAAATCGAGCGCGATCTGCGCGAGGGCCGGCTCCTGGGAGTTGTGACGACGAATGCGCTCGAACTCGGCATTGACATTGGCTCGCTCGACGTTGCTGTGCTCGCGGGGTACCCGGGAACCATCGCCTCCACTTGGCAGCGCGCCGGGCGCGCCGGCCGCCGCAAGGGCGGCTCTGCAGCCGTGCTGGTGGCGTCCAGCGCGCCGCTCGACCAGTTCATGGTGCAAAATCCGGATTTTTTCTTCGGTCACTCGCCTGAGCACGGGTACGTTAATCCCGACAATCTTCACATCCTGCTGAACCATTTGAAATGTGCCGCGTTTGAATTGCCTCTGCGCGAGGATGAGAAATTCGGGGGGCTCGACCTGAAACGCCTCTGTGGACATTTGGAAGAACTGCGCTTCCTCCACCGGTCGAGCGACGGCTGGCATTGGATTTCTGAGAGCTACCCGGCAGACGCCATCAGTTTGCGGTCCGTGTCTTCGGATAATTTTGTGATCGTGGATAACACGGCCGAGCCGCGCGTAATCGGCGAAGTCGATTTCTCCAGTGCCCTTACCACCGTCCACGAAAAGGCCATTTATATTCAGGATGGCCAGCAGTATCACGTCGAACGGCTGGATTACGACGACCGCAAGGCTTATGTCCACCGCGTGGAGTCGGAGTATTTCACCTCCGCGATTTCCTATACCAAGATCAAGATTCTCGAGACTTTTGACTCGGCGCCTGCCGGCGCGCACGACGTTCCCTCACCCTCCGCCCCTCTCCCCATCGGAGAGGGTGGCCCGAACGGCCGGATGAAAGGCGCGTCAATTAACCACGGTGAAGTGCAGGTGAACACGCAGGTGGTGGGCTGGAAGAAAATTAAATTTGGGACCATGGAAAATGTCGGCTCGGGCCAATTATCCCTTCCCGAACAGGAAATGCACACCACGGCTTACTGGGTCACCCTATCGCGCGGGATGCTCGATGTGCTGCCTTACACCAGCACCGAGCGACAGGATGGCGTGAACGGGTTGGGCAACGCGATGCAGGCAATCGCCACTCTACTCCTAATGTGCGACGCGCGTGATCTGGGAGTGGCCGTGGGGGAGAATGAAGAGCAGAAAGAAGGAGGCAGGATTCAGGAGTCAGGAGTCAGGAGCGACCGTCAAGAGGCTGCCGAGGACGGACAACGGACGGCGGACGGCGAGCAATCAAAAATCCAAATTCCCCAGCCTGAGCCGGGGCCTCCTAAATCCAAAATCTATGAACCCAACATTTATCTTTATGATAAATACCCCGGCGGCGTGGGTTTCAGCGAACCGCTTTTCCGCATGAGTGCAAACTTGCTTGCCAATACCAAGAAGTTGATTGAGAATTGCCCCTGCCTGGCCGGCTGCCCGTCATGCGTCGGCCCTCCGGGTGAAGTGGGGGAAAAAGGGAAAGCCGTGGCGTTGATGATTTTAGAAAAACTGACCAGAGTTGGCAGTCAATAGTTTTATGGTGAGATTTTCTCCGCACTCCGGCGAATTTAAATAATCAATTACGAGGGAAAATTAAAATGTTATCAAAAGTATCGAGACTGACCTCCTGGTTCGGCATCGTTTTAATTATGAGTTTCGGCGCGGCTCTGCCGGCGCAGACTTCTGATACCTCATCCACTGGAACGCCTTCAACATCAGAAAAAAAGACCCACGATATTTTGGAGAACATCAAGTTCCGCAACCTGGGGCCTGCCGTGGGTGGCGGGAGAGTAACGTCCGTGGTGGGCGTGCCGGGCCAGCCCAACATTTATTATGTGGGCGCGGCGGCGGGCGGAGTTTTCAAGACCGTGGACGGCGGACTTTCCTGGAAGCCGATTTTTGAAAAGGAACCAGCGGCTTCCATCGGCGCGGTGGCCCTCGCTCCTTCCAACCCCAACCTGATCTGGGTGGGCACGGGTGAGGCGAACATCCGCAATGATGTGGTCACCGGGCACGGCGTTTATTTCTCGCCTGACGCCGGCGCCAGTTGGAAGTTCATGGGTCTGGCGGATGTGGGCCAGATTTCCACCGTCATCGTCCACCCAACAAATCCTGACATTGTTTATGTGGGCGCGCTCGGCCATGCCTGGGCGCCCAATCCTGACCGGGGCGTCTATCGCACCATGGACGGCGGCAAGACGTGGCAGCGCGTATTGTATGTGGATGACAAAACTGGCGTGGCCGATATGATTATTGACCCCGGCAATCCCATGGTGTTGTTCGCCGGGATGTGGCAGGTGCAGCGCTATCCATGGACGCTCGAGAGCGGCGGCCCGTCCAGCGGCCTTTATCGGTCAACGGACGGCGGAAGCACCTGGAAAAAACTTACCAAGGGGCTGCCCGAGGAACCGCTGGGACGCATCGGCTTGGCGGCTGCTCCGAGCAATCCGAGTCACATCTACGCGCTGATTGAGGCGAAAAAGGGCAGGCTGTGGGATTCGCACGATCTCGGCGACCACTGGACACTGGTGAGCGACAACCACATGCTGACCGTCCGGGGTTTCTACTTTAGTCATCTTTTTGTGGCGCCCAACAACGATGAGAGAATCTATTTTCTTTCCTTCCTGATTGCCGAGTCCAATGATGGCGGGAAGACCGCCCATCCCATCAGCCGTGGAGTTCACCCGGACCATCACACTTTGTGGATTGATCCGCAAAATCCAGAGCGTATTATTAATGGTAATGACGGCGGCGTGTATATCTCTTCAGATGCGGGGGCGCACTGGCGTTATTTGGACGATCTGCCCATCGAGCAGTTTTACGCCGTGGCGGCCGACGATCAAACGCCCTACCTTTTGTGCGGCGGCTTGCAAGACAACAATGCGTGGTGCGGGCCGTCCAACAGTCTGGGTCGCGGCGGCATCACCGGCTTTGACTGGTGGACGGTGGCCGGTGGGGACGGCGAGTACGCTGTGCCCGCGCCGGGCGCGTCGCACCTGATTTACGCGGACTCACAAAACGGCTACATCACGCAACTCAATAGCCAGACGGGACTGGCGCGCTGGATACGGCCTTATCTGGAAGGCGTCGAGGAGCTACCTCCTTCCGATCTCAAGTACCGATTCAACTGGACTTCGCCCATCGCGGTATCCCGGACGGATCCGAATGAGGTCTATCTGGGCGGTAATGTCCTGTTCAAGTCCACGGATGGCGGCATCCATTGGAGCACGATTAGCCCTGATCTAACACGCAACGACAAAAGCAAGCAAGTGGTTTCAGGCGGTCCAATCGAATACGACATCAGCGGCGCGGAAACTTATGACACGATTCTTTCCCTGTCCATTTCCCCCGTTGATCCCAAAGTCATCTGGGTGGGCACGGATGATGGCGTCGTGCAGGTAACGCGCGATGGCGGGCAACACTGGACCAACGTCACCCCCAACATTCCCAAACTACCGGAGTGGGGACGAATCCAGCAGATCGAGGCCGGTCCGTTTTCCGCCGAGACGGGATACGTGGCGGTGGACTTCCATGAGACGGACAATAACCGCCCTTACGTTTTCAAGACGCACGATTACGGGCAAACATGGACCGCCATCTCCAGAGGCCTGCCGGAAGGCGACGCGGCGCGTGTGGTCCGCGAGGATCCCAACCGCCGCGGATTTCTTGTGCTGGGCACTGATACGGGACTTTTCTATTCCTCGAATGACGGCGAAGACTGGAAGCCGCTGAAAAGTAATTTTCCCACCGCACCAGTCTACGACCTGAAATTCATCAAGAGCACGCACGATCTCGTGGTGGCCACGCATGGCCGCGGCCTGTTTGTGCTGGACAACATCACATCGCTTGAGGATATGACAGCGCAAATCGCGAGCGAAGACTTCCACTTATTTCCTGTGCAGGCAGCACATCGGTGGCATTTTTGGAACAAACACGGCTTCAGCTCAGGAGGATTTGTCACGCCCAATCCACCCGACGGCGCGAGCATTGATTACTACCTGAAATCGGAAATCAAACAGAAGCCCGCAGACCTTGGGTCAGAGCGGGGAGGAAGTGGTCAGACGCCGAAACAGGGACCGGTAAAGATCACAATTACCGACGCAGAGGGCAAGCTGATAAGCACGCTGCACGGACCTGCAAAACAGGGCTTCAACCGGGTAAGTTGGAAAATGGATTATGAAGGCCCAACGAAGCTCGCCTTCCTGCCCGCGCCACCGCAGGATGACGAAGACCAATTCTTTAATCCTAACGCGGGACCGCCCGTCGCTCCGGGAAATTACAAGATAACGGTGGCGGTGAAAGGCGAAAGCCAGACCCAGACGGTGCAGGTGGAGCCTGACCCGCGATTTCACGTGGACCCATCCGTCTTCGAAGCTCAAACAAAGGCAGGGCTCGAAGTGCGCGATGAGGTGTCCGCGCTGAACCGTGCGTTGAACCGCATGGAAAGCATGCATGCGCAAATCGGGCTTCTGGAAAAAAATCTGCAGGCGAGCGGCGAGGGTGGCGAAAACGCCGTTCCAGCCTCCTATAAAAAGGTGCTCGACCAAGCGCGCGTGCTCGACAAAAAACTGAGAAAACTTGAAGAGGAAGTTTATAACACCCAAGTACAACCCGCGGGCGAGGACTCCGTCCATTACCTGGCGCGCTTTCATGACCGGCTGACCGACCTGATGCGCGGGGTGGCGCCCGCCTACGATCAGCCGCCGAACGATATCGTGCTGGAAGAAATGGCGACCATGCGCAAGGAACTTGAAAATCACTTGCAGGATTTCAAAAGTTTCCTGAAAACAGATGTCACCGCCTTCAACAAACTGGCGCTGGAAAACGGCGCCAACACTTTGTTCGCTGGAAGGTTAATCGAGCTTAAAGGCGGAACATCCGGCGAGGCAGCGGGCGCGGCGGGAGGCGGCAAGAGTTCGAGCCCGCGGTAATAGAATGAACCTCGAAGAAAAACTTCAGCAACTTAAACACGCGGCGCGGAAAAGCGCCAGCGACGCGGAACTCGAGCGCCAGCTTGAGTATTTACATCGCGTTGAGGCTCGGGCGATCATTGGCCTGCCACTGCCCTCCCACCGTATGCCCAAGGGGATTGAAGCGTATGTGGACGGCCGCGTGGAGGCGAATGGGCAGGGAGACTTTTTTGTGGCGCGGCAGGCGCTGCCCTTTGGAAGGCCTTACGGCAAGGTCTGCATCGGCGACTTTACCACGGCAGACCTTCATCCGCTTAACTTGTTTCTGGGAAACACGACTCTGCCTGAGACTTCGCGTTTGATGTTTCTTGACACTGAGACGACGGGCCTTGCCGGCGGAACGGGGACGTGCGCGTTTCTGATCGGTGTGGGCGCGGTCGAGGGATCGCAGTTTGTGGTGCGGCAATACTTTCTGCGCGACTATCCCGAAGAAAAAGCAATGCTCGCCGCTCTGGCCGAAGCGCTTGAAAACTACGAGGGGCTCGTCACATTCAATGGCAAAACGTTTGACATTCCTCTGCTCGAAACGCGGTACGCGCTGGCGCGCATGGACTCACCCTTCACGCGGCTGCTCCACCTGGACTTGCTGCACCCCGCGCGCCGGCTGTGGAAGCTGCGCCTGGAAAGTTGCGCGCTCGGTCATCTCGAAACTGAAGTGTTGGGAATCCACCGTCAGGGCGATGTGGACGGGTCGGAAATTCCCGGAATTTATTTCGACTATTTGCGCACCGGAGACGCGCACGGGCTGCAACCGGTTTTCTACCACAACGCGCTCGACATTATCTCGCTCGCCGCGCTTACAGTGGAAATGGCAGGCGTCATCGGCGCCTATACGGTGGGCGATCGCAATGCGCCGCGCGTTGCCGCCATGCCTGCGACATCCAGCATTGACCTCTTCAGCCTCAGCCGAATCTTTCAGCGCTCGGGCGCGCAGGAGCTTTCACTTTCCACCTGCCGGAAGGCGCTCGATGCCGGGCTTCCGCAAACCATCAAGACGCAAGCTTTGTGGCAGCTTGCGTCCCAACACAAACGGCGGCGCGAACACGACCAGGCCGTCGAGCTTTGGATTGAGGTCACGGGCCGCGAGGCGGAGTTCGCCTTGCGAGCTTTTGAGGAGCTTGCCATCTTTTACGAACACAGGCGGCGTGACGCAAAAACGGCGCTGCACTATGCGGAACGCGCCTTGTCGGGCGGCAACGTTGCGCCCGAATCCAGCCGGCATAAAAGGTTTTCGCATCGATTAAAAAGATTGCGGAAAAAGATTGTGAAAGGGGAACGGACGCTTGCTATTTAGTGCGGTGGAAAAAGCGAAACCGATCGTGGCGGAATTGAATCACTCCGGCAAAAACTATTGGTCGGACATTTCACTCGCGGACAACGACTTGAAGACCACTTGCTTTCGCTCCACGCTTTCCTCCCCGCTGTCCCCGTGAACCGTGATGATTTCGAGGTCTCCGGTCAGCCGGAGATAATCCGCGTCTTTTTCCTCGTGCCCCAAGCCGCGCTCGACGGCCCCGCTAAACCGGAAATACTTCCGATGGATCTCCGCCGTCTTGAATTCCACATGATCGTCCTTGCGCGATCCGAGAGTGAGGTCATAGGTCAGGATATCGTCAGACTCATCACTGTTCTCATACTCATCAATTTGACCGCTCAATTTTCCCTCTTCTTCGTGCAGTAAAAGCGTGTCCTGAGGGCCCAGGAAACGGAATTCAGTATTAATTTCATCGATCTCTTTCCCGGCCTGTTGCGCTCCCGGCGCGCTCCAAGTACCAAGGGCGAGTAGAATGAGTAAACCCAGGAGAAATTGCCCCCCCTGTTTCGCCCAACCGCGGAGCGTCGGATCTTGGTGGCAGGAGAAAATGTTATCCATCAAATGAACCCTCTTCTGTCCCAACTTTTATACAGTTGAGACGATCACCCTATATGAGATGCAAGCAATTGGATGGAAGCCGGAAGTCGATAGTCGAAAGTCAAAAGCCATCCAATTTCAACTTTTAACTTTTAACTTTTGACTCTCCTTATAGCAACCCAGCACGCGAAGGAACTTCGTAACCTCCGCCAAATGCGCCAGCGCTTTACGGCAACGGTCTTCTTTGACGCTGCCCAGGAAATCCAGATAGAAAAAATATTCCCATGGACGGCCGCGCAGGGGCCGTGACTCCATCTTGGTTAAATCAATTTCGCGCAGGGCGAAAACGCTGAGGCACTTGTAAAGAGCTCCGGGAACGTTGCGTGTGGAAAAGACGATGGAAATTTTGTTTGCCCCCGCGGGCACGGAGCTGGTTTTAGAGAGCAAAAGAAACCGGGTGAAGTTTTCGCGATGGTCTTCCAGGTGCGTCTTGAGAATTCGAGCGTGATAAACCGCCGCCGCCGTCCGGCTGGCGATGGCCGCGCCGCCGGGCACACGCCGCTCGGCCAACATTTTCACGCTCCCCGCCGTATCATAGAAAGGGACTCTTTCAACCTTGGGGTGCCTCGCGAAAAACCTCCCGCATTGGGCCAGCGCCACAGGGTGCGAGTAAACCTGACGCACGGTCGCGAGCGTGGTCCCCGGAAAAGCGATCAGATTATGCACCACCCGCAGATTGACTTCCGCCACGATGTGCAGGTGATTCTCAAGGAGCAAGTCGTAATTCTCGTAAACGGATCCGGCCAGAGTATTTTCAATCGGTACCAGACAATACTTTGCCGCTCCGCGCGCCACACTCTGAAATGTGGCTGAAAAGGTTTCACGCGGCAGGGCGCGAATGCGCCGGCCCAGCAGCTTGTACGCCGCCTCTTCGCTGAATGAACCTCTTTCGCCTTGGAATGCAACCGCAGGCATGGCCTTGGATTGGCTCCCTCAAAATTCCGATGGTTAAGCGCGTGATGTTACCACGCCGTGGCCGGGTCGGACAATTATCTGAAGCGCACCTGAAGGGTTGCGACCCATGAGGCCATTCCATGGGATTTTGCAGATTGAAAAAGCAAATAATTTAAGACTCGCCAAGAAGCCCGCGGAAAAAGAAGTCGGCGTAAATCGGGGCGAGTTCATCCTGCTTGATGGGGCCGCCGGGTTGGTACCACTGGTAGAGCCAGTTGATGATTCCGAGCAGCGCAAAAGCGGCCGGACGCGGAGCAAGCAAGGGTTTGCCGCCCTTTTGTTCCTGAACGCGCTCGATGAGCCCTTCGAGATAATGGATGTACTCCCGCTTGCGCGCGTTGATTTTTTTGTGGAGCGTTCCCTTGAGCGACCGATTTTCGTGAAGGATAACCGTAATTTCAAGGTCGCGGGCCCGCACAATCAAATCAATGTGGCCGATGATGGTCTGCCGGAGTTTTTCACGGGGGTCGGCAATACTCTTAATTTTATCGAGAACCGTCTCCTGCAGGATGTCCATGCCGTAGTTCATGATTTCGTACAAGAGGTGGTCCTTACTTACGATGTGATGATATAAACCGGCTTTGGTGAGGCCCACGGCATCGGCGATTTCCTGCATGGAGGCGCCGTCATACCCTTTTTCATAAAACACGCGCGCAGCGATGCGGCAGATTTCACGGAGCTTTTGCTTGGTGTCGTCGGTGTGGGACATGCCGGGAAAGCCTGTACGGCTGATCGCGTGCCACCCTGGTGCATTCCAATTATATGGTGCGGAAGGGGGGATTCAGTCTCCACTTCTTCCGCTAAATCACCAGAATTCAATAAAATGCCTTAGAAGCCGCATTAATACTGCCTCTCAATGTCATTCTATTAGTTCTCTCCAGTCCCGCCCATTCTACGTGGTGCCTAATGGAAATAGACACCAAATAGACACCAAGAAAGGCCGACTGTGAAAATTCAATCCCGTAACGACCGCGCCGCTAGGTTGGCTTTGGTCATGCTTTGTTCCCGATATCTCAGGCAATCCAAATTCTGCGCAGGTGCTTGCGAATTTCCTGCCGAAACCACGAATCCTAGACGCGAGATTCTGTAATCCCTTCTTCCGAGAAGATTGTGTGTGTTGCCGCTGGCCACCCCTACCCTGAGTTGGCACATTCTCCAGCCTATCACAGTTTTCTCCGTCCATGGGAGATGATCAGAGACCGCAACGCGTCTTCCGTTACGATGCCACCGGCATTTCGCATCATGTGAATGTCCCCATCGCCGTACCCAGAATCTGAGACAGGACTAATCCGGCGTCCATGGAGGCGAGTGAGGGGCTGGGTTTTTTGTACCAGTCCGAGTGAGAGAGTTTACATCTCAGCATGGGGCTGTGAAGCTTGATCTATGGGAACCAGAGGGCTATGGGCCGCCTGTACCGGCGGCCCATAGCCCTCTGCTCCCACAAAAACCAGTTTGACAACCTTATGCTGAGATGTAAAATCTCTCTTCGACTGATCCCAAAGATCTGGCAAGTCACTACACTGAGGATCGAAGACAAAGGTATGTTCATTCATTCGTTGTTTGCGCGGCCGAAGGTCATTCTACTCGCTGCCCTGCTTGCGGCATTGCCTGCGTCCGGCGCCGAGATCCAGATGAAGGTGACCGACAGCGGCTACCTGAATGCGCGGGGCTTCAGCGTGATTCTCTATAAGAATACCTACCACCCTGTCTTCGTCGATGAAAAGAACGCCGCCATGCAGATGATCCTTCATGGCCATCGCATCGCCACCAATGGCGACGTGCGGCTGGTGCCTACGCCGGAGCAATGGGACCTGGTTGCTAAGCTCAAGGGCGTGCAGGTTGACAAGGAGAAAAACCGCCTTACTGCACAGTTGTCCTTCCCCTCCTTCCAAGTGGACTACACCCTGGAAGTGAGCGCCGAACCGGGCGGCGTCATGGTGACCATCAATCTCGAAAAGCCGTTGCCGGAAGTGCTGGCAGGACGCGCAGGCTTCAACCTCGAATTCTTGCCCTCCATTTATATGGGACAGAGCTATTCGGTGGACAACAAGGAGTTCGGCATGATTCCGCGCAGTCCAGAGGATCCCATGCGAAAGGTGTTGCCGGCTGCCGGTGAACCGGCGAAATTGCCGTACCTGTTGCAATGGGATGAGGCCAAGGGATACACGCAACCTCTGCCTCTGGTCACGGGCCAAAGCATCACGCTCGCGCCGGAAGATCCGCTCTTTCGCGTCACAGTCGCTTCGGAAACAGCTCCCGTGTCACTTTATGACGGACGCGACCGGGCACAGAACGGCTGGTTCGTGCTCCGCAGCCTGATCCCCGGCGGCAAGACCCAGGGAGCCATCGTCTGGCATATTCGCCCCATCGATATCCCGAACTGGACCCGCCCGCCTATGGTGGCACACAGCCAGGTCGGCTATGCACCCAACTTCCCGAAAATCGCCGTGATCGAGCTTGATCCCAACTTCGATGCGCCGAAGACCGCGAAGGTGCTTCACCTGGACGCAGACGGATCCTACAAGCAGGTCTTCGAGGGGCCAATCTCCACTCCCACGCCATGGCTGCGCTACAACTATGCGAAGTTCGATTTCTCCTCAGTGAAGGACCCCGGCTTGTACGTGATCGAATACGCAGGCCATCGGACCGCTCTCTTTCCCATTGCCAAGGATGTTTACAGCCGGACCTGGCAATCCAGCCTGGACGGGTTCCTCGCCGTCGAGATGGACCACGTCTCGGTGCGCGATGCCTATCGGCTGTGGCATGGCGTTTCGCATCTCGATGATGCCCGCCAGGCGCCGTTGAACTGGCACCACTTCGACGGCTACCAGATGGGCCCGACGACCGATTCGCCATTCAAGCCCGGCGAACATATCCCCGGATTGAACGTGGGCGGATGGTTTGACGCCGGCGATTACGACAATATCGCCTTTAGCCAATATTTGACGATTCAGAACCTCGCGCTGGCATATCAGGAATTCAACCTCAAGTGGGACGACCTGACGGTGGACGAGACGGCCCGGACAGTTGAGATGCATCGGCCGGACGGAGTCCCGGACGCCGTAGAACAGGTGAAGCACGGAATTCTCCAAGTGCTGGCGCAGATACACTCGGTCGGCCACCCGTTTATGGGCATCATTGAGCCCACCCTGCGGCAGTACACTCACCTTGGGGATGCCGCTTCCAATACCGATGGACGCATCTATTCGGACAAGCTCGGTCCCAACCAGGTTGAAGGAATTTACTCGGGCAAGCCGGACGATCGATGGGCCTTCACCACGAAAATACCGGGGCTGCAATACGGCGCCGCGACATCGTTGGCAGCTGCGTCGGAGGTACTGAAGGGCTGGGACGATCCGCTCGCCAAGCAGTGCCTTGATACGGCCATCCGGTTGTGGAATGAGGAGCACGAGCATCCGACCCCCGCCCAAGGGCCGGTCTTCGGCGGTCCTAATTTTGCCGCGTTCGGCGAATGGAGGGCCGCTCTGGAGTTGATGATCGCCACCCATGGGGGCGAGCCGTACAAAAAGCGTGTCTTGGAGCTGTTCCCCACCGTGCGCCAGAATCTTAGCTTCGGCGGCTGGATGGCTGTGCGCGCCCTGCCGTACATGGACGCGGACTTTAAGGAACAGCTCAAAGGGGCAGTCAAATCTTACCTGGCCGAATTGGACACCCGGCTGGCGCAGACTCCATTTGGCGTCCCGCCCAGCCTGGGGAGCTGGGGCGGATCTGCCCAGGTGGCCCAGCTCGGTGTGCAGATTTATTTCCTGCACAAAGCATTTCCGGAAATCGTTGGCCCTGAGATCACCTTGCGCGCGGCCAACTATATCCTGGGCACCCATCCGGTTTCGAGTACTTCATACGTCTCCTCTGTCGGGACCGTCTCCAAGCTGAAGGGTTACGGAAACAATCGTGCCGATGGAGCCTTCATTCCCGGCGGCGTGATTCCGGGCTATATCATCATCAAACCAGACTTTCCGGAGTGCATCGACAATTTCGGCTTCCTTTGGTTTGAGGACGAATACACGATTAGCGACGCCAGCACGTGGATCCTGGCTGCCAATGCCGCCAACGCACTGGTGAATTAAACAGCGGCGCGGTGCAGGTGTGTTGTTAGTTAAGGAACCGCAACTGCGAGTGTGGCCAGAGACTCGAAAGGGATTCCACGGCCGGACTCGGTAAGCTGGGCCTTCCGCCCCCCGCACTCAAATAGGCGTATTCCAACCCCCTCCGCCAGGCGATGGATGGCGTAGCTTATCGTGGACTGGCTGCGGTTCAGGCGAGCAGAGGCCTGGGCAAACCCGCCCCACTGAGTAACCGCCTGCAATGCTTCCCCTTGGTCGAGATTGGTGTTCATGTCGGGCAAATTATCAAACAGAGAATGCGAATAATTCATCTTGTCGATCCAATATTCTCATGCGTAGCATTGCGCTGTCTTTGCCAGAAAGTCGGTTTCGTCGGGTGTTGGGTAATTGCTTCACCGGCGGGACTGGTCGAACATCCCCGGCGACTGGTCGCCTCCGGTACTGCACCAGACCGTCCAGCATTGTTCCAGCACGGCGGCATTCAATCTGTCCGGAACTAGTCCAGCGGCTGGCGGCGGATATGAGATGGTTCAACGCCTTACAGGGTTCGAGCAGTTCCAAACACACGGACGTTTGCATCCGGTAAGAAATAGGAAGATCGACCTACGGTCTTGACTTTGAAATGGCCTTTGCGCTCTCATCTACTGCTCGCATTACATCCCCGAAACGATGGGAACTCTAAATGCCGGAATAAATTCGGCGAAGCGGATATGGTAAACATGAAAACGAGAATTAATCTTGTACATATACCCGTACTGGTGCTCGTGCTGATTGGCACAACGCTGACCATGGCGCAACCGGCCGGGGTGGGACCCGAGGTTCCTCCGCCCAGGCCCCAAGGCCCATGTGACATCTATGCCGCCGCTGGGGATCCCTGCGTGGCCGCCCACAGCACCACGCGCGCGCTGTACGCCTCCTACAACGGCCCGCTCTATCAGGTCAAGCGTCAATCGGACGGCAGCACCCTGGACATCGGCGTCGTCCAGCATGTCGCGTCGCCGGTTCCGGATGCGGGCGGATACGCCGACACGGCCGCGCAGGATAAGTTCTGCGCCAACACGTACTGCTGGATCACCACCATCTACGACCAATCTCCCAAGCACAATAACCTCACACAGGCGCCCCGCGGCGGATTTAGCGGCCCGGCCATGGGTGGGTTTAACAATATACCGATGGCCGACATGGCGCCGATTACGATCATGGGCCACAAGGTCTATGGCGTCTTCATCGAGCCGGGCATGGGCCTCCGCAACGACGACGCAAAGGGCACTGCAGTCGACGATCAGGCGGAGGGGCAGTACTGGGTCATTAACGGCCGGCACTTCAACTCCGGCTGCTGCTTCGATTATGGCAACGCCGAGATCGACAGCCGCGACGACGACAACGGTACCATGGAAACCGCCTACTACGGCAACGCCACCCCTTGGTTTCGCGGGAACCCACCCGGCCCGTGGATCATGACCGACCAGGAGAACAATTTGGTCGGTTGTGTCAACCCGGACGGTTCCAAACCCTGCGTAAACCTGCCGAGCATCACCTGGCGATTCGTCACCGCAATGGCCAAGGGCGAACCGCACCACTGGACGTCCATGGGCGGCGACGCGCAGCAGGGCGCTCTTTCGGTCATGTTCAGCGGACCGCGCGTCAACTCCACCTACGATCCGATGCGCAAGCAGGGGGCAATCCTTCTGGGGAACGGCGGCGACAACAGCAACGGCTCGCAGGGTACCTTCTATGAAGGAGCGATGACCGCCGCAGGCACGTTCCCCACTGACGTCACCGATCAACAGGTGCAGGCCAACGTCGTGGCTGCCAGGTACGCCGTGTTTCCGTTGAGTCTGGCCCCGGCGTTGGCAACTGCCACTCCGCCAGGATTGCAGACGTTCTCACCGGGGTCCTCACAGGACACCACAGTGACCTTTACGAATACCACGAGCGCGCCCGCGGTGGGAGTCAAGTTGAGCATTTCCGTGCCCAGCCAGCAGTGGACCTCCTTCGTT
Source organism: Terriglobia bacterium (assembly GCA_035934315.1). Taxonomy (GTDB): domain Bacteria; phylum Acidobacteriota; class Terriglobia; order UBA7540; family UBA7540; genus DASYXZ01. Next base: position 21,578 of record DASYXZ010000098.1, read on the forward strand.
GCGGGCACTGCCGAGACCTCGAAGACATTCGCTGACCCGGTTGCGCCGGGTGCGAGCGTGAGCGCGACCTTCAAGGTCACTTCCGGGCCGGCTGCATTCAACGGCGACCTGGTCGGCAACGTCCGATGGACGAACCCAGGCAGCGGCAGGACGCATTCCGAGACAACGGCCGAGAAGGTGCGAAACGTCAGCCCGATCAAGATCAACGAGTTCCGCATTAGCTCGGGTTCTCCGAACAACTCGACGGACTCCTTCATCGAGCTCTATAACGCCGGCACCCGTAGCGTCGACATCTCCAACTGGACCCTGACCGAGCACCCGACCCAGCAGGCCATCTTCACGACAGTGAAAATCCCGGCAGGGACGAAGCTCGTGGCTGGCGGTTTCTACCTGCTCGGCATCTCCAATTCCGGTCTCGCGGCCCCCGCACGCGCGGGCGATAGTACCGTCCACGTCAGGAGCACGACCGGCATGACAGTCAGTGATACAATCAGCATCGACACCGGCTCCAATGTAGAGACTCGCAAGATCGCAAGCCTCGGGACTGCGGCCAGCAACAATACGACACTGTGGCAACCCCTCCCCGATGGTCCGGTGATCACAATCCCAGTCGGCTCCACCAACGTGCCTGTCACCAGCGTTTCCGGTTTCGCAGCCGGCGAGAAGATCGCCATCGGCTATGGCGCCACCTACCCCGCAGTCGCAAAAGCCGTGGAGCGGTACGAGGTGGCCACGGTCACAGCAGTCGGCAAGCCGGGCACGCAAGCTTACCTGGCGGCGGACGCGCCCGCCGGCGCCACCAACATCAAGGTCACGTCCGTCTCCGATATCTCGGTCGGTGACAAGATCAGGTTGGATATCGACAGCGTCGGTCATGGAATCGAGACTGTTACAGTCAAAAGCGTTGGAACGCGGGCGAGCCGGACGAATCTCTCGGCTGATGCGAGGGCCGGCGCGTCCAATATCAAAGTCCGCAACCTGAACGGTTTCTCGACGGGCGACAAGATCACCATCGGCACCCCCGCGAACCGGCAAACGGTGACCATCACCGCTGTCGGCACCACTGGTCCCACCGGCACCGGCATCGACTTTACGCCAGCCCTCGACCAGGCGCATACGAATGGCGAGGAGGCAGTAGCTCCGGGAACGGGCCTCGACCTGGCCGCGCCGCTGAAGTTCAGCCATGCGGCCAACCTCCCCTTCAGCGATCGGGGAACGGGGATCAGCTTCCAGCCCGCGACAGCCTTTGCCCACTCGAGCAACGAGCCCGTCCAGGCGCTCGGCACCGGCATCACGCTCTACAGCCCACTGGCCAACGGCCACGCGATCAACGCGGTTGTGCGTGACGCCGCGGTCACAACCGCGGGCTACCAAGGGACGCCGGCACCCAATGAGTGGTTCGGAGGCCCCGAGTTCACCACCAACGCAGTCCTCTTCGGCAGATTCAACATCTCCATTAGAGAAGGCAGCATGGTGCTGCGCGACGCCGCTGGCCTGGTTGTGGACAGCCTCAACTACGGCGGCCTTGTCGACCCATGGGCCGCCGAGGGTTACCAGGCATCCTCCGGATCAGGGCGGAGTGGCTGCCACGCGCCTGCGCCCGGCGTGGCCTTGGGCTTTGGGCGGGCCGCTGCCGGCGCTACCAATGCGACCGCGGGCCGCTTCCCGGACGGCGCTGACACCGACAGCAACTGCACCGACTTCCTAACGCAGGCCGCCGCCACTCTGTCGGCCAATTCAGCCGCCGGCGCAACCAATATCAAAGTCGCCAGCGTAGAAGGCTTTGATGCAGGCCAGAAGATCATTATTGATCCGGGCGCGAACCTGGAGACCGCCGTCATCGCGACGGTTGGCACGGCAGGTGCCACCTGGATGGGCGCAGCCACCCGTGTGGGCGCGACCGCTATCCCTGTCCCCAGCGCGATTGGCTTTCGCGACGGGCAGACCATCACGATTGACAGTGGAGCGAACTCTGAGACGGCGGTTGTCGCCTCCATCAGGAGGTTCGGCACCACCGCAATCACCGTCGCCGCGCCGCTCACTCATGCGCACGCGGCTGGTGCACAGGTCTCCGGCACCGGCATCACCCTCACTACGGCATTGACCCGGGCGCATGCCAGCGGGGCGCAGGTCACCGACAACGTTCCCACGCCCGGTGCGCCCAACCACTAT
>DASYXZ010000108.1:0-3027 GCA_035934315.1 Terriglobia bacterium
CATCATCCAGGCTCAGTTTGGCAAACAGTGCGGTGAACAATCCAACTTTCATGGGGCAACTCCATTTAGTGGGCGCGCGAGGGAAGCGGGCATTGTCACAGAATGCAGGCCAATTTTTAATGCCCCCGGTCGCCAGGATAAACCGCGAATTGCCGCGGAAGAGATGGTAAATCTATAGGCCGTTCGATTTTGCGTCAACTGAAAAATTGAAGCGCTTGGTTGGCGTCCAGGAAGGAAAACCTTGACAGGGAAGCCCCAATACAATATCCGTGGCCTTGTAGCGCTTTCAAATCCACAAGCGGAAAGGAGGGAATAAGCTGAAAGTTCCGCCGTTACCGGGTCGTGAACACCCATTGGGATTCGCGACCGATCGGTAAAGAAGTCGGTAAAGAAGTTGAAACGCCGCCGGTGTAGATGTAAGGTTGCCGTGGGGAGGAGCCATGACCACGAATAAAATAAGCCGTCGCCTTTTCATAGCTGCCACCGGCTCAGGCGTTGCCGGACTCGTCCCGGCGCGTATGGCCACCGGCGTGTCGGCCAGCCAAGCTGAATCTTCGCCACGAGAAGCACGCAAGTTCTATACAGTTTTGAGCCTTGGAAGGCTCGGCCTCCACGGCAGCTTTGACCAGTCGGTTGCGCTGGCGACACAGTACGGATTTGAAGGGGTTGACCCGGATGCGGGACTCTTCGCGCGCCTCTCAGACGATGAGCTGGGAGAGTTGCTAAACAATCTGAAGGCGAAAAACGTGAGATTGGGCGTGGCGGGATTGCCGGTGGATTTTCGGCGGGACGAAGCGGCTTTCAGCGACGACCTTAAGAAATTGCCTGATGCCGCCAAGACTCTGGAGCGCGCGGGCGTGCGCCGCGTAAGCACCTGGGTGCTGCCGTCGAGTGATGAGTTGACTTATCTCCAAAATTTCCGCCAGCACGCCAGCCGGCTGCGAGCTTGCGCACTGGTGCTTCATGATCACGGCCAGCAACTCGGGCTTGAATACTGCGCGCCGCGAACCCTTTGGCGCGCCAAGCGCCATCCCTTCATCCACACGATGAGCGAGATGAAAGAGCTTCAGGTGGCCATCGGCGCGGACAATCTCGGCTACCAGCTTGACAGCTTCCACTGGTTCAACGCCGAGGAAACGGCGGAGGATATTGAGACGCTCCGTGGCACCGACATCCTTACCGTGGACTTGAACGATGCGCCTGCTGTACCTCTTGACGAGCAGCACGACAACTCGCGCGAGCTGCCCGCCGCTACCGGAGTAATTCCTGTGGCGAAGTTTTTGGGTGCGTTGCTAGCCATCGGCTACGACGGGCCCATTGCGGCCGAACCATTCAACAAAGCTTTGGCCGCCATGCCCCTGGACGAGGCCTGCGAGAAAACAGCTTTGGCCATTAAGAAAGCGTTCGCCGCCGCTGGCACATCGTGAGGGTTTGGCTTTGCGGGTGCTCGGAACTGGTATCTGAATTCTCCAATCTTCGATCTCGAATCTTTAATACTATGGCGAACGGCCACTGATCGAGTGGATTTTAAAACCCGCTCGTACAACGCCAATGATCAGGCTGCCACCCGGTCATTTTCGTTTGCGGATTTTGAAACCGTCCGTGGCGAATTCCGCTTGACAGATTTAGTTCCCGGTCGTTAAGGTAGGCAACAATAACTTCGGCAGTACCAACCATCGAAGGTTTCACGCCCTGGTCGCCATCAGGGGAGGAGAGCCAAATGTCGTCCAAAGCCCGGAGTCGGTTGGCAGTTGCGCTTTTGTTTTTGGGAGCCATCGCTTTCGGCGCGTCGGCACAAGCAACAGATCTCTCCACCGCTCCGCCGGATGAATTATTGAAAGTCTACACGCAACTTCGATCCCTCCAGGGGAGCGACCAGGGAGCGGTGACGGAAAATGTAGTTTGGAGGCGTGATGCCGGGACATTTACATTTCGAAATGGCCGTATAACTTTTGCGGCGCCCGTCGCCGGGCGCGTCGTAGCCGCATCATTCACCGGAGAAGGGATTTTCGAGTTGAACCCTCCGACGGATATCGACAGACACCAGATCGCCCGTTTCGCAAAAGGCCCGAAGCTTGAGGATGGCTTCCGTGAGGCGGTATTTTTCTTTACCGACGATTCTGGCGACGAGTTGCAAAAATTGGTGAACGTACGGGCGGGCGGAGACGCGGGGGCGGCCGGCAAGGCGATTGCGGACGCCGAGGGCAAGTATCAGCAGAGCTTTAATAGTTGGTGGGAAAATCGTGCGAAGGGGTATTTCCCCATCGCCAATCTCGCGGCGCGGATGCTTGCTGACCTCAGTGACCCATCCAGTCGCGGCTTTTTCCTTGCCGATATCCGGAGCGAGCATCTCGATGAACTTTTTTATCATGTCAGTTGGAACCGGGATGAAATTCTAAACCCGGGATTCAGCACCGATGAAGAAGTAATGCTGATGCACAACAGGCGAGGTCAATATTCAGAATGGTGGTCGGGTTTCCATCTGGCAGGCGAATATGCCGGCAATCCTCACCCCGAGCATCGATCGCTCCTGGCCCACTGCCGCGAAGAACACATCAATGCAGAAGTGAGCAAAGACAACCATCTGAGCGCTACGGCGGAAATGCAATTTCAAGTTCCCACGGCAAAAGCGCGCGTCCTGCCCATTAACCTGGATGGTGTCTTGCGCATTTCGGCCGTCACTGACGAAGCGGGAAATAAGATCGACTTCATTCAGGAGGACCGCAAACTCGACAACGACACCTGGGTTATCCTTCCTGAAACCGCCACGCCCGGCAAAATTTATAAATTGAAATTCACCTATGAAGAAGACTCGACGCGAGAAAGCCGGATCATCTTCCAGCAGGGCACGGGGCTTTACTTCGTGAGGGCGCGCGAGTCCTGGTACCCAAGCTTCGGCGCCTTCGACGATCGCACCCACTTTTTCCTTCATTTCAGCTCGCCCAAAAACCACACGTTTGTTGCCACCGGTCGCAAGGTCGGATCCGAAAAAACCGGTAAGACTTTGGAAACGGATTGGGAGTCGGA
>DASYXZ010000126.1:0-7589 GCA_035934315.1 Terriglobia bacterium
GGTGGACTTTGAACAATTCCGAGGGTCGATCAAGACGGTGGGACTTTACTGGCTGGTGGTGAATCAAGCTCCACCGGAAGAAGCTTTTCTTGTGGCGTCACCCGTTAAGGCGGCGTAGGCCGTGGGCTAATGCCCTGTCCCGTCTAAATTTTTGCAATTTGCGACCCCACGCCGCGCTTCGCGCTCTTGCAGGCTGATGAAAAAGTCCGTAGATTCTCTCTTGAGTGTCAAAGTTTTTTAGGCGCATAGGGCCTCCGGCTGTAGGGTGAGGGCGTGGACTTTGGAGCCGTCATAGGCTTGGTGATGTTTGAACATGCCGAAGATGGCGGCGGCTTTATGCCGCCACTCTTGATTGCAAACATTGAGGCTTTGGCGGGGTGAACCGCTACAAGACGCAATATGACTTTCTCATCAACCTGCCAGGGAGAGCCTAGGGCCCTCTCCCTCTCACCGAGGCGAGGGCTAAGACTTGTATTGGGAAATTATAACCCTCGCCCTTTTGGGGGAGAGGGTGGCCGGAGGCCGGGTGAGGGGTGCATGGAAATTGTAAATTTTATAGTGGGACAAGACACTGGCTGATGTAGGGCGGGGGCTCCAGCCCGGTAGAGGGACATACCGCGACGGACGGCCCTGGGGCCGGCCCTACGAGGCAATGACATCGGGACATGTTTCACCAGCCGCTTCAGCCTGAAGAGGGGAGGGATTCCATGACAAAAGCTAAGTTGGATGAAACAAGACATTCACCCAAAAAGTTGCGCATACTTTACGCAGAGGACAACTCAGCAGATGCGGAGCTCATTCTGCTGCAATTGAAAAAGAACGGCTTCGATTTCCACACTGAGGTGGTGGATACACCGGATTCGTTTCAAGACAAGTTACGCTCTCATCACTACGACCTCATCCTCTCCGACTACTCAATGCCCAACTGGTCAGCAATGGGCGCCCTGGAAATTGCGCAACGTGAAGCGCAAGACATTCCATTTATTCTGATTTCCGGTTCAATAGGCGACGAAGCCATCGTCGAGTGCATGAAACAGGGAGTAACCGACTATGTCCTGAAAGATCGCCCCGCCCGCCTGCCCGCGGCTGTCCGCAGGGCGTTGAACGATAAAAGCCTTCGTGACGAACGGATTCAAGTTGAAAAGGAGTTGCGGTTTTCTGAGGTTCGCTACCGAAGGCTTTTTGAAGCAGCCAAAGATGGAATACTGATCTTAGACGGTCACACGGGGGAAATCCTCGATGTCAATCCGTTCTTGATGAACTTATTGGGGTATACACGCCAGGAATTCCTGGGCAAACAACTTTGGGAGATCGGTTTCTTTCAGGACCGGGAGGACTCCAAAGGCACTTTCCGAACCCTGCAAGCGAGCGAATTCATTCGATATGATGACCTGACGCTCCAAACCAAAGGCGGAAAACGAGCCGAAGTCGAGTTTGTGAGCAATACTTACTTTAGCGGGGAGAAAAAGGTGATTCAGTGCAACATCCGGGATATGACCGAGCGCAGGCAGCTAGAGTTGCAGCTTCGCCAGTCGCAAAAAATGGAGGCCATCGGGCAACTGGCTGGTGGGGTCGCGCACGACTTCAATAATTTGCTCACCATTATTTCAGGATACAGCGAGATGATGGCGGAAGGTCTTGGCCCTGACAGCCCGCACATTGGCCAGGTGAAAGAGATTCAAAAGGCGACGGACCGCGCTGCCGCCCTCACCCGACAACTGCTGGCTTTTGGCCGCCGCCAGATGCTGGCGCCGCAAGTGCTGGACTTAAATATGGTGGTGAGCAACGTGGACAAGATGCTGCGCCGTTTGATTGGCGAAGACATCGATTTGGTACCAATCTCCAGCGGGGGACTGGGACGTGTGAAGGCGGACGCCGGGCAGATTGAACAGATCATTATGAATTTGGCCGTGAATGCGCGCGATGCCATGCCCCAAGGCGGGAAGCTGACCATTGAGACTGCGGATGTGGTGCTGGATGATACTTACGCCCGCAGACACGTGGCTGTCACTCCCGGACCCTACGTGATGCTGGCGGTAAGCGACACGGGCTGCGGGATGGATGCGGCAATCCAGGCCCGCATCTTTGAGCCCTTCTTTACCACCAAAGCGCCGGGCAAGGGAACAGGCCTCGGCCTGGCCACGGTGTATGGAATCGTAAAACAAAGCGGCGGAAACATTTGGATGTACAGTGAATTGGGCAAAGGTTCGACGTTTAAAGTGTACCTGCCGCGAGTGGACGACTTGGTGGCAGAGGTGAAGTCATTCCATGCCAGGGGTGGCGATTGCCGTGGCACGGAGACGGTCCTGGTGGTGGAGGACGAAGATACCATCCGGTCGCTCGTCGGCGGCATCCTGGTATCCCGCGGCTATACTGTGCTTGAGGCCAGCAGTGGCGTTGAAGGTCTTTTAATTTGTCAAAAACACCCGCACACCATTCATCTGCTTCTCACCGACGTGGTGATGCCCCAAATGAGCGGGCCGGAGCTGGCAGGGAAGCTGGCCAGCCTGCGCCCGGAGACTAAAGTGCTCTTCATGTCTGGCTATACGAACAAGGCCATCGGGCAGGACGGATTACTGGACAGGAATACGGCCTTCATCGAAAAACCTTTCACACCGCAAGCACTGGCGAGGAAGGTTCGGGAAGTGTTGGATGCGCCAACGCAACCCTCTGTTGATGCCGCGGCTTAATCGGGCTCGCAAATTACGCTGACGACTTCTGTTGTAGCTCCGGACGGGGTCCCAGGTTCTGCGATGGCGGCACCACCGGCGAGATTCTGCTTCTGTTGTAGCGTCGGTTCCGAACCTGTGGGACCGGCGTCTTAGGGCGCTCCCCGCGAAATCGAGGCAGGCGCCAAGCGCCACCACAATAGTCGGTGTCACCATAACTTGCGAGCCTGATTAAGAAGCAAACAAGGCGGGGAAAACTAAACATTAGAGGATGACTGGCAGCGGCCCTCTTAGGACAAACGGACTCGCGCAACTGAGGAGTTCCACCAAAGGATGGGCCTCACGGAACAGGAGTGAAAAAAATCGAATTATAAGGACGGCCGGAATCGAAAGGGCTAGGCTTGCGCCGGGCGCACATTAATTGCGCGGTCGCCCTTTTCGCCTTTCTCCACTTCAAACTCGACGTTCTCGCCTTCTTTCAATGCGTCGAAATTGATTGCCTGGAGCCCGCTGCGGTGGAAGAAAACTTCCTGCCCCTCTGTTGATTTAATAAATCCGAATCCGCGGTCACGAATCACTCGCTTGATGGTTCCCTGCATCGCTTACCTCGATTTGCGTAGACTGAAGGGCCTTCCTGCCAGGTCGAACCGCAACCTTTGGCAACCGACAGCATACCACTCCTACGCTGGGGAGGACTGTATCAACACAAAACTGTTTTGTCAAAGGTGTGTTTAAATGATGGGTGGGAACGTTAAATTGAAGCCACAAGACATTTAGCAGGCAAGCCATTAAACAACCCATGCAAGCACGGCATATTTGAACGGCGGGTGGCCGCCGTCTGGTGATGAATGGATAATGGTTCGCGTATCGCCGGGCAGGAACGGATTCACGCGGAAGGATTTGCAAACGATTGTTGCGCCGACTCCAGGCTGTCATAAATCTCAAAGACTGTGCTCAGGTGGGTAATCTGCATGAGCCCGCGAACGCGCTTGGTAAGGTGGGCCAGTTTGACGTCTCCACCGTGCTTGCGTGCCGAAGTGTAGAGCCAGACCAGAGTTGCCAGGCCGGCGCTGTCAATATAATTCACTTCCGCCAGGTCCACGATGATGCGGATGTGCCCGGCATCCAGCAGGGTTTTGCCTTTCTCCCGAAGCACGCCAGTTTCTTCGCCGAGGGTGATCTGCCCGCGGACATCGAGCAACAGCAGACTGCCAACTATTTTTTCGACGACAAATATCGCCACGTTCTGCCCCCTGACCCAAATGCTTTTATCCCTGAATCCTGCGACAGCGCGCACAAGCTTTTTCTGTGAAGGAGGCGGCTTTTAACTCCGCGATCATACGGCTTACCCTCGCCCTGTTGCGCGCAGCCGCCGTCCTGTCTCGTTTCGGATTTTATTTTGTTTCGGGCTGCGCCGGGGCTTTCTGCTTCTGGTCTCGCAGCACCGCTTTGCGGCTCAGCCGAATCTTGTTGCCCTCAATGGATATAACTTTCACCAGAATCTGGTCGCCTTCTTTGAGCTCGTCGCGAATGTCGCGGATTCGTGTCTCAGCCACTTCGCTGATGTGAAGCAGGCCGTCGGTTCCTGGAAAAATTTCAACGAAAGCTCCAAAATCCGCCAGGCGGACCACCTTGCCCAGATACGTTTTTCCGATTTCCGCCTCGGCCATTAAATCCTTGATCATTTTCAGCGCTTTGTTGACTGCCTGCTCATCCACGGCCGCCACATTCACGCTGCCGTCATCCTCCACATCAATTTTCGCTCCCGTCTGCTCGACGATACCGCGAATGACCTTTCCACCCGGCCCGATCAGTTCGCCGATTTTAGCGCGATTGATCTTGAGGGTGGTTATGTGCGGAGCAAAGGCTGAAATTTTCTGGCGGGAGGCGGGCATCGACTCAAGCATTTTGCCCAGAATGTGGAGCCTGCCTGCTTTGGCCTGTTCCAGCGCCTGCGCCATAATCTGCGGAGTAATGCCCGTGGTCTTAATATCCATTTGCAGAGCGGTGATGCCGTCCTGGGTTCCCGCCACTTTGAAGTCCATATCGCCGTAGTGATCCTCGGGGCCGGCAATGTCCGTGAGGATGGCATATTGGTCGCCTTCTTTAACCAATCCCATGGCAACTCCGGCCACGGGCGACTTTAACGGGACTCCGGCGTCCATCAACGCCAGGCATCCCCCGCACACCGTCGCCATGGACGATGAGCCGTTTGATTCCAGAATGTCGGAAACCACGCGGATGGTGTAGGGAAACGCAGTTTCCTCGGGAAGAATATTCAAGAGGGCCCGCTCGGCGAGCGCGCCGTGCCCGATCTCCCGCCGCCCCGGACCGCGTACCGGCTTCACTTCACCCACGCTGAATGGGGGGAAGTTGTAATGGAGCATGAATCGTTTAAAGGATTCGCCTTCCAGCACATCCAACCGTTGCTGGTCAACGCCAGTGCCCAGGGTAGTGGTAACCAACGCCTGGGTTTCACCTCGGGTGAAGAGTGCTGACCCGTGAGTGCGCGGGAGCAAACCAACCTCACACGTAATCTGGCGGACTTGATCAAAAGCCCGGTTGTCCTGGCGCCGGTGTTTCAGGAGCACATCGTCACGAAAAAGTTTTTCCTCAACTTCGGAGAAAAAGTGGCCCACCGCCCGGCGCTTTTCCGCGTCATCTTCCGGGTAGTTTTCCACGAGCGCTTTCTTGATCTCGCTGATTTTGTGCTGGCTCTCCATTTTATTGCGCTTGGAAGTGTCCATGGCCTCGTGGAGCGCACTCCCGATTTTTTCTTCGACCTCACGATAGAGCGCCTCATCGCGCGCGGGAGGGGGGACTGCCTGCTTTTGGATTCCCAGTTTCGCGAACAGATCTTTTTCAGCAGCGACAATTTTCTTGATTTCGCCGTGTGCGTATTGAATGGCATCACTGATGGTTGCTTCGGAAACTTCGAGCGCCGACGCCTCCACCATCACGATGGCATTCTCGCTGCCGGCGACGACCAGGTTTAACAGGCTGGTCTTGATTTCTGTATAAGTGGGATTGGTCACCAGTCGCCCGTCCACCAGGCCCACGCGGACCGCTGCCACCGGGTGGAGGAAAGGGATTTCGGATAAGTAGAGGGCGGCGGTTCCGGCCACCAATCCGATGACGTCAGGATTATTGTCGGAGTCAGCCGACAGGACCATCGCCATCACCTGCGTCTCGTCATTAAATCCCGGGGCGAAAAGGGGGCGGCAGGGCCGGTCAATCAACCGACTGGTAAGGATTTCCTTTTCTGTCGGACGCCCTTCGCGTTTGAAAAAGCCGCCAGGGATTTTCCCCGCGGCGTAGTTGTACTCGCGGTAATCCACCGTTAAGGGAAAGAAGTCAATTCCAGGCCGCGGAGCAGCCGTACAGACTGTAGCCAGGACAACCGTGTCGCCGAATCGGACATAGGCGGAGCCCTGCGCCTGCTTGGCCAGCTTTCCCACCTCAATCGTGAGGGTGCTTGCACCTAAAGGTATGCTTACTTGTTGCATTGTAATCCTCCCTAAAGCTCGTCGCCGGTGCGAATACCTGATCGTTGCGCGTTCAGACGCTGTCAGGCTTGCATCCGGTTTTGTAGTGGCGGTCGATCACCGCCGACCCACACGGCGCTCATGGAGCGTCGATGTAACCTATTTCGATAAGCGAAAATTCCATTGTGCATTTATATGGGAGTTGCGAATCGAGGCAGGAAGGAGTGGGCCGCTGACTCCCGACCCGTGGGGATCGCAGTCCTCAGTCAAAAAAAAAGACCCCCGCCGGATGCCGGGAGGTTCGCTATGACTGTCGCGGCTGCCAATTCTCAGATTCCCGAAAGTTTGGATCACAACCGGACTACTTGCGGATTCCCAACTTGTCGATGACCTCTTGATAGCGGTCGGAATCCTGTCGTTTCAAATACTCCAGCAAGCGTCTCCGTTGCCCGACCATCATCAGCAATCCGCGCCTGGACGAATGGTCCTTGCGATGGAGGCGGAAGTGATCATTCAGGTACGTGATCCGCTCGCTCAAGAGGGCTATTTGTACTTCGGGTGAGCCCGTATCTTTCGCATTAACCTTGTAGCGCTCAATCAAAGTCGACTTGGATTCCCGTGTCAGCGGCATCCAGCAAGTTCCTCGTTTCTTTTTACTTTTCCCATTAATTTACCTGAAGAGAGTAACACGAATAGGGAAGTTATGCAAAAAATAAATCATGACCGCTAAAATTTCGGTGCGTCCATCACGGATACCTCCGTCGCACGTAGGCCAATCTGTGATAAGATGCAGCTACTTTTTCGGGTTGTTTTACGGGATTGGAGCTGAGAAGTTGAAGAGAAAATATTTTCGCAAATACCCGCGGATTACCGTTGACTTCATTGTCCAATTCAAGCTGGATGGCGTGGAGCACCGCGAGCGCGCCTCGGTCCTGGGCGGTGGCGGCCTGTTCCTTAATCTTAAGCAGCCGCCCACGCTGGACACGGGAAAGGAATTTACAGCCCAATTCCGCCCCGCGAAACATTTACCTCTTATCGAGGCCAAATGTAAAGTCTGTTATGTTGTGCCCGGCCAGGGCGCCGCAATCGAATTCTTGGGGATAGATCCAGAACATCACCGCCTGCTCCTTCAGTTCATCCAAAACAAGATTGGCAAGAGACGCAAACATCCGCGCGCCAGCTTTGCCACCCAAATCGAGTGCAAGGAATGCATGAGCCTTGCCTTCGCCAGAGATATCAGCGTGGGTGGAATGTTTGTTGAGACGGACCAGCCGATGACGGTCGGGTCGCGCCTCAACCTGCGCTTTAACCTTGAAGATCAAGATCCCATCACAGTGGCTACAGCCGAAGTAACGTATCAGGTTGGAAAGATGGGGGTGGGGGTCCAATTCGTCGATGTGGCGCCCGAAGACCTTAAGCGGATTGAAAGCTATGT
>DASYXZ010000135.1:0-24125 GCA_035934315.1 Terriglobia bacterium
CCGTGCAAGGCATAGACGACCGGGTAGCGCCGGTGCTTCTCCTTGGCGTACCCCGGCGGCAAGAACACGATCGCGTCGCGATCCACCGCATCCCCCTCCAGGTTGCCTTCCAGCGCCGCCCCATGAATCTTGATGTGCTCCGCTATCACAGGTTTCGCACCGGGAACCACGGGAGGCACTTCGGTCTGCACTTGCGCAGCCAGCCGAGGCGCCAGAGCAACGCTTATCGCCAGCGCCGCAACAAAGAACAGCTTCGTTGATATCGTCCACATCTTCATCATTGGAACACCTCTTGATGTATAAAAAGCAGGCCGGAGGGCCCGCATAAATTTATAGGCCCATAGTCTGGGCTATCTGCGAAACCTGTCCAACCCTCTATTGACCACCTTGTTGAAAAAGTCTTGGCGCAAAGTCGTTCAGATCCCGGCGCCACGTCTGCCACTCATGCGCAGTGCCCGGCGACTCATAGAAGACGTGCTGAATTTTCGCCTCTTGAAGCGCTGTGTGCAATCTCTCAAGTCCTGTATGCATCATTGCAGGTTCGGCTGTCCCGACACCCACCCACAGCAAGTGCACTCTCTTCGCGAAGGCGGCCGGATCCGCCATCGCCCCGTTGTAGGCTGTCTTCACATCGGGTTGCTGATTGCCAAAAGCCATTCCTGCTCCACTGAATCCGCCAATGTAGGAAAACATATCCAGGTGAGCGAACGTGATCTGGAACGTTTGCATCCCGCCCATCGAAAGGCCGGCCATCGCACGATGATCGCGGTCCGCAATGGTTCTGAAATTCGAATCGATGTAAGGGACCAGGACCTGGGTGAAATCGTCGGAAAAGGCCTGGAACATTTGCTGCATCGCCTGCCTCATTTGAGGCGAACCAAAGCCCCCTCTGGTCATGTCAGGCGCGGGCTGGCCAGCGGGTCTGGCGTAACCATAGGCCATCACCAGAATCATGGGCTTGCACTTGCCGGCGGCGAGCAGGTTATCCATTATGAAATTTGCGTGACCCTGCCTGATCCACCCCGTCTCGTCCTCACCAGCGCCATGCTGCAAGTACAGCACGGGATAGCGCACCGTGGTCTGAGTGTCGTACTTCGGCGGCAGATAAACCAGCGCGTGCCGCCAAGTGCCCGTCACCTTCGAGTTGTACCAAATCTCGCGGACTTGCCCGTGGGGCACATCTTGGGCGGAATAGTAGGTGCTCCCGGGTTCGGGTATCTCGATGGCGCTTGCGTCCTTTCCTCCGCCAAAGAACGAATGACTATTGGGGTCGCTGACCTCGGCGCCGTCGATGGTTAGAGTGTAGTAGTGGAGGCCGGGAACCAAAGGCGGTGTGGTAACCGTCCAGTTTCCGTCTGGCTGCTTCACCATGTCCAGTTTGGGGCCGCTCCAGAAGTTCAGTCGGACCTTCGTGGCATCAGGAGCTTTCACGCGAAACTCCGCTTTGCCAGCACTATCGACGCGGGGATAATCCGCTCCCCAAACGTTGGTCTCAGCGGGCTGAAAATTGCCCGGCTCCTGCGCGCAACAAAAACTCGCAAACAGAACTATCGCCATCGCAACTTGTTTCATCTGTTTTCTCCTCGCTTTCTTTGATTCTCAATACGGTCTAACCCCCTCGGTTATCAAGGGCCAACGATCGGTTCGGAAGGGACCCGCCGGCAACCCGGCTCCGTTGAACAGGGTTGCCGCGGGATTGGACTGCCATGCATAGCGCACTTCCTTCGGATGAGGCGCCGAAGGAGATGAGACGATAACCGAATCGCCCTTGATGCGCCCTTCAGCCCAATACCACTTGCGGTCTGCGCCCGCGATCGAAAACCCTTCAACCTTGCCTGCCTTGGCCACCAGACCTCCATCCGTGTGCGCAAAGCGCAATTCGATGGAGTGGCGGAGCCGTTTGACGGAGGCGAGCGTTGGTCCCGAATACGCCACTTCTTTGCCATAGTACTTTGCCAGGGCGCAGAAGGCGAGGCGATTTCCGACCGGTTCTTTATCCTTAGCGTGAATGTTGTTCGGATCGCCTGTGTCGATGGTGACCGCAAGGCAGGAATTGGGAACCGTGGCGGCTGTAATCGCCATCGACTCCCGGACATCCGCCCATCCGTCGTCGCTGGGCGTGGGGCTGCGTTCGCCAAAGGCTGGCAAACTGACAATATAGAAAGGGAAATCTCCCTGGCCAAAGAGATTGCGCCAGTCGGCGATCATTGCGGGAAGGAGCTTTCGATACTGGTAGCCGCGTTCTGAGTTCTGCTCGCCCTGGTACCAGATGGCGCCGGTGATGGAAAGTGGTGCGATGGGCTCCAGCATGCCTTGGTAAAGGACCGTCGGCATCACCGGCCAGTTTTCGTAGCCAATGGGCAAGGGATGTGGAGGACGGGCGTCAACACTCAGCTTCCCTTTCCACTGGCCGGCCAGCGGTACGCTTGTGTGATCCCCAAGCACGAGGTGCAATTCTTCGGGTTTACCCAGGAAACCCCCTTCCGGCTTGGTCTTCAGAACACGAATGGCGATCATGTTTCGGCCCGGCTTCAGAATGCCCTCTCGCAAGGGATATACGCGCGGGTTCTCAACCCACGCGCTGCCGCCGACAAACGTTCCGTTTATGTACACGGTGTCCATCCGCTCAATTGAGCCGAGGAACAGCATCGCGCGCCCGGACGGGAGCGGGGCTGGCAACCTGATGTCCTTCCGGAACCATGCCACAGCGGGCGTATCAGGAACGCCCAGCTCGGCGAAGCCACCGGGGATCTGGACTTGCTTCCAGCCGGAATCGTCGAAATTCGGAGCCGCCCAGTTTCCTTTAAGCCCCACGTCATACTCGTCATACCAGTGCATGATGTAGTTTCCATATTCGGGCGCGCCTTCAGCGGCAAGCCGCTGAACCTCTGCCAGGGGAATATCGAAATCCTTGAGCGGATGAAGGGCCGCGGCGCTGGTCCAAGCTTCGGCTGGCGTTCCGCCTACGGCATCCACGACCAAGCCAATGGGAACGTGGATGTCCTGCTGAATCCGCCGCGCAAAGTAGTAACCGACCGCCGACATCCAGTTTGCCGTCTCCGGCGAGACAACCTTCCAGGTTCCTCCCACAACGTCGGTGTGCCGGTAGGCAGGATGCCCCGCGACGGTGAAGAAGCGAATCTTCGGGTAGTTGGCCGCCTTCACTTCATCCGCGCCGTTGCGCGCGAAACGGAGTGGAACCTGCATATTGGATTGGCCACCGCAGAGCCAGACGTCACCGACGAGGACGTTGTGCAGTTCTACAGTTTGCCGGCCGGTGATCCGCATGGTGTAGGGGCCGCCGGGAGCAGGCGGCTGAATCTTCACCTGCCATCTGTGGTCGGCGCCGGCAATGCCGGAGGCGGCGTTATCTGCGATCTGGACGCGGACCTTATCGCCGGGTTCCGACCAGCCCCAGAGGGTGTTGATCTTGCCGCGCTGCAGGACCATGTTGTCACCGAAGATCGGACTGACAAATGGGAGCGGCTTGGCTGCGGTTCCGGATCCAGCCTGGGCAACGGCGCCGCAGTTGAGCACCGACGTGAGCCCCATTGCGGTCGCTAGGAGAAGAATGTATTTGGATTTCATAGGTGCGAACCTGTCGCCCTAATGCTACGGGGTTTCTGGCATCGGAAATTCCGGGCGTCCTCGCTGTCTCCAATCCCGGTGTACTGCGCGTGCTTGGGATAGGCGCAGAGTGGGCGGCTCCGCCCCGGAAACGCGCGTCCGGTGGCGATCACCGAGTCCGGCGCGATCCCCTTCTCTACCCAGCTCACCACCGCGCTGAGCATGTCAAAACGATCGAGTGCCGGCCCACCGCCGCAGTGGCCCATTCCCGGCACAAGAAAAAACCGGCTCCATCCGGCCACCTTTTCCGCGCCGCCATTGACCGTCGCCATGGACTTGTAGTAATTGAGCGTATCAAGCGGCGAGAACCACGGATCACTATCCCCGTGGAAAAAGATGAGTTTGCCGCCATTCCCAGAAAACGTGGAAAGATTGGTCCCTGCCGGCTCGACGAGCGGGTCGGAGGCATGCAGCGCCTCCTGGTCCACGTCGATCGTCGTCGCCGTGGTGTATGGACCGAAGAGGCCGCCCGAGCGGGGGGCAAGCAGGCCTGGGACCGGGCCGGTCACCGCAATGCCCGCGTCATACAGAAAGCCCGGATACACCTGCGTACCGTAGGCATTTTTCGGTCCCGCAAAAGCTTTCTTGATGGCCGCAACCTTCTCCGACGCGATGCACCCCTCGGTTTGGCCAGTCTGGCAGGCAAGTTCCGCGGGATCAAACTCGCACCCCAGGGGATCGAATATCATCCCGTCGGCCACGCCATCCTTCGCGTCGCACCGCTTCATAAGCGCATCCATGAAAAGCTTGCGCTCGCTATCGGTGAGAAACTTTTCAATCTGCGGTCTGCCTGAAGCATCTTTGGGCGCGGCTTGGTTGTACGCCACCGGAATCCACTTGGCGATGGCGAGATTGGAAAGCCCGGTGCGCATGGCCGGATCGCCGACCACGATGCCGTTGAATACTGTGGGGTAGCGTTGCGAGAGGATCATGCCCTCGCGTCCTCCCGTCGAGCAGCCGACGAAATAGGAGTAGGCCGCGGGCTTGGCATAGTATCTGCCAATGATCTGCTTGGCCACCTCGGCGTTGGCGCGATAGGCGAAATCGAGATACGCCTGTTGGTCACGCATGAAGGAGAAATCGAACGGACCGGTCTTCGCTTTGTGCCCTGTATCCGTGCTGGCCACGGCAAACCCACGTACCAGGGCTGGTTTCTCGCCGGAGTACGATGCGCCCAGGGGATAGCTGATCACACCATTGCCGCCGCCTCCGCCCTGCATCATAAAGTCTCCGTTCCATTCTTCTTTTACGGGCAGAGCGAGCGCAAATCC
Organism: Terriglobia bacterium; assembly: GCA_035934315.1. Classification (GTDB taxonomy): domain Bacteria; phylum Acidobacteriota; class Terriglobia; order UBA7540; family UBA7540; genus DASYXZ01. Next base: position 4,899 of record DASYXZ010000135.1, read on the forward strand.
GATCCCAAACTCCTCGCCGCCAACGCCCTTACGCCGATGGATCACGCCATCAACGCGGCAGTGCGCCGGTAAGGCTCCGAAGCTGGGAGCGCCCGGAAATGACGGGACGGCAGTTCCCGCCGCGATGATGGCGGTCTTTGTGATCTCAACGCCATCGAGTTTGAGATTGGTGAGAGTCGCGCAGGAGTCAGTCGACTGACACTGAGCGGCAACCGCCGCACATGCGACGGCGGCCACGAGAAGCAAGACCTTACTTGTCACTGTGCGCCTCCCGCCAGCGGAATTCGAAAAATATTGATACTGATGGGCGCAACTGTCAGCGAGTGCGGAGCGTCGCTGATGGCGATCCTCTTTACCTCGACCTGCGGCGCCTGGCCGACGCGGTCGGTGGCCTCTAAATCTTTTCCGGTCATCAGCCACAGTGTCGATGGCCCTTGGATCCGCGCCCCAGTGACGTCAAGGTTGAATTTCTGTTCCGATTCCGTCGAATTGACCACTGCAAGGGTCAGGTATTTCCGGTCTGGAGTCAGCGCCGCAAACATGTCGAGCGGATAGGTCGGGCTGCCGGAGTTTGTCTTTGGCTGATCGCCGCCGATGGGATACTGGGGCGCCGGTTGCGGCGAGTTCCCTGAAAGAGCCACCGGGATCGACCCAACAAAGTGCTCACCGTACAGCTTGAACAGGAGTCCAGTTGTGTTAAAGGTTGAAGCAGTCCTGTTATAGTCGAGCGTCGAGACACCCATGGTGTGCGCCGACATGGTGAGGAAATCGGTGTGCCGGAGCATTTCATTGAACACCATGCCGTAGGCAAGAGCCAGTTGGAGATTTACGCCTCGGTTAAAGCCTCCGCCGAAGTAGGCGTACTCGTCGATGGACAGGAAAGTCTTCTTGTCCAGCATCGCCGGGAATCGCTGCTGATATCCCTCCCATTCTTCGGCTTTGCGGTGTACGACGTTGGCTGCAAAACGCGCCCACTCGAGCGGTGTCTGGTCAACCTTCACATAGGCATTGTCGGTGGGCGCATCCGGCGGCAGGCTCTTGGCACGCTCAAGATCGAAATGCCTGCCGGGCTGTGCGTACCAGTGCTCGGCGATGCCGTCGAAGTTCCCCCAGCAGTGCGCAAGAAGGCCGCCCGTCCAGTCCAAATCTGTTCCGAACAGTGGCTTCAGGTTCCCCACGTATTTGGCGCGCATCTGGCCATTGAGGTTCATGTCCTCCAGCATTTGCCCGGAGGCGATCAGGGTGATTGACGGGTCCACTTTTCGCATCGCTTTCGCAAATTCATTATGCTTCAGAACGTAATACTTCAGGTCGGTATGCCCGAGTTGGAATGTCCCCCAGGGCTCGTTGCCAATGTTCCAGAACCTGACATGATACGGCTCCGGATGGCCGTTGCGCGCGCGCATGGCGCCGAGGCGCGTGTGGACTGAGCCGTTGATGTACTCAACCTCTTCGGCCGCCGAGTGCGCGTCGCCGAAGCCGGCGTTCACGGTGATGTAGGGCTCCACGCCGATCAACTTGCACAGGGTCATGAATTCGTCCATGCCCACATCGTTGGTCTGCATGGCATTCCAGGCATGGTCAAACATAGGCGGGCGCTTGTCGATATCGCCCACAGAGTCGTACCAACTCCAGCCGGAGAGGAAGTTGCCGCCCGGTAACCTCCAAAAGCCGGAGTGGAGCTGACGAAGCAGTGCGATGGTATCGGGCCGGAATCCCTGTACGTTGTCAACCGGCATCAGCGAGACGGTGCCGATGTGAAAATTCCCTCGGCCTGTGCCCACGATCTCGAGAGCACCATCAGCGGTATCGGCCTGAGAAGTGAAGGTGAGCGGGAACTTTTTGTACACCTGTGACAGTGTGGCGAAGGAAACGGTCTGCCGGTCGTTCGCGCCCGCTCCCCAGATCAGGCTGACCTTAACCTTGGAACCGGCGGCGCCGCGAAGGTAGACCCGACCTGTATACTTCTTGCCCTTGACCAGAGCGAAGCCGGACTGTTTGATGCCGTGCGGCGCGGAGGCATCGAGTTCGATGCGGGGGCTCTGGTCGCCGACAAAAGGATGGTCCTTGTCCATCACCACAACTTCGTCGGGACCCACCGGGCGCCATCGCTGAGGCATAACGGCGCGAGGGCCGCGCGCCGGCCCGCGAGCGGCGGCCTCCTTCGACGTGATCGGGAAATAGAATTTCCGGTCATCGAGCATTTCAGACCAGAGGCTGCGATAGATGAGCGGGCCGATGTGCTCGATGAACATGCCGTATTCATATTTGCTGACGGGCTCACTGACTTTGGTTGTGTCGATGGCGGCGACAATCGGCGCGGAAGAAGGCGCGGCTGCCGTCTGTGCATACACCAGGCCAGGAACAACGAAGGCCGCCATCAAGCCTAGTTTCATCAAACTGTTCGTCCGCATGCGCTTCACTCCTTTTTAGCTTGGATTCTTACCTCGGGTCATTGCTGAACCGAGATTACCGTTACCAACTTGGGCTCGAGTTTCAGATCCAGCTTGCCGCCTTGAACCGTGGGCATAAATGTGAGCGTCAGGGTCTGCGTGCCGGCACTCAGAATCGCGCCCGCTGCGGGAGAGTAGCTCAAGCTTCCCGCCACGCTGGCTGTAGCGTTCAGTTGCGTAGAACTGAGGGCTGTGCCACAGGGGATGACGGCCGGCGCCGCCCATGTGATCGTTGACGTGATGGGGGCGACGGATGATGGACTACTCCCTCCTCCGCATCCCAGGGTCGAGATAGATGCCAGGAGAGACAAAACCAGGACAAATCGTATGGTGGAAATACTCATTGCTGCAGACTTTCCGTCGGTTGAATGTAGAAGATCGGCTTTGGATGCGTTCGTCATATTGTGGACGCCAGAAGTGTATCAAATCACGAACATGGCGCGACTTGTCAAACTGCCGGGGTTTCTTCCCTTACCGACACGCTGCGCGCGAGAATCGACTACTACCAGTCTCACGAATCCGAGCCGCAATAGCTTCGCGACGGGCAATGATTCTTCATCGGCTGGCCTAGGCTAGTGTAAAGCACGCGCACCCTTGCTAGCCCGGAAAGGGCTCATTCACTTTCACAATGCGAATGTTGTGGTCTGAAAATTTGAAGTGCGCACCGGGCAATTCGGTCTTGGGCATATGGCAGGTAGTGCAGCGATGCGCAGACACCCTGCACTTTTTTGCGCCCACCTTCCCTCCCCCATGACATGCCAGGCATTTTGAATCATAGTCAATCGGATTGGTGTCCACCTGAAAATGAGGGTTATGGCAGGCAAGGCAACTGATACGCGCGTCATTACCGTCGTAGCACCTGCTCAAAGTCAGCCGATAAGGCTGAAAACGCACATCGGTGATATCAATCCGGCCAATGTCCAGAACGTCCGCCCAGGTGCGATGACATTGCCCGCAGAAATCGGATACTTCATCTGTGGAGAGCTTGGTCAAGTCCTTCATCAAGACGGGCGAAGATCCGCCCTTAGTTGCCCATTGAACGTGCTTCTCTGCCGGCCCATGACAGTGCTCGCATTGCACGCCGGGCGTCATGGCATCCAAGGTAACCTGTTGCCCCTTGGTTGCATTGGTGGCGTGACAGAAAAAGCATCTGAGCTTCTCTTCGAGGCCTATCACGCGTCCCGCCGCCTCACGAAGGTCGGCAGGCACGACTCCCTGGGCGCCTATAGTGAGGTCCAGCCTCTTCAACTCGCGATAATAACTCACGCGGCTTTCATAAAGTTGGCCATCTTTATCGAGAATGTACGTTTGCCCAATGCCGAAACTAGCACCCATAACATAGCGAATAGGCAGCGTCAGCGATTGATGGCCATCCGAGACGGTATAGAGGCCCTGACTGCCGCGGCGTTCGATGCGGTACGAGTATTTGTCGTCCTTAAAGGTGAGGATAGGATGCGAGGCGAAGGTGCTGCATTCTTCCACAGTTTCGAGGGCGTGCCCCATCGAGGTGGCGGGCTGTGACTTGGCCTCCTCGTGACAGGATGCGCAAATGGGGACTGGACGTGAGCTGGTTTGCGCGGCTGCCGAGGTCGTCACGCTTGCACAGACCGATAAGAGAAGACACGTGAGTTGTCGGCGACACGTCATCGCGGATTCGGCTCCACGGTCGCGCTCGGGCCTCAGAACTCGGCGCGCTCCACGGTCGCCTCTTCTTTCCATCCTGCCTTGGCGTAAACCACAGCGAGCGCAAAGTGGTCCTGAGGCAGCCAAGGCACAGGCGACGTGCAACAAATCCAATGACGGTCCAGGCCACATTTAGGTTACACGGCGCGGGGACTCGCACTGGGATGGGTGGTTTGCGCCCTGCGAGCCCGATAATTCACAAGCCAGGGGCGACAGACGCGGGCCCTCACGCAGCCGAATAAAAAAAAAGAGAGCAACAGACCATCCAGCCTTATAATAGCGTTGCGGGTTCAGCAGCCTAAAAGAGCGTGATGTCCGCAAAAGGAGTTGATAGCATGAAGACTGGAGCCAAGGTTTTCCTAGGGTTCGTGGCCGCAATACTGATGTTTGGCAATCCTGCGAACCAACACGCCTTTCAGAACAACAGCGTCATTCGAGTCGAGACGCGTTTGGTTGAGATCAGTGTCGTCGCTCAAGATTCGAGCGGGCGGGCCGTGTCAGACCTTTCACGCAACGACTTCACGCTTTACGACAACGGCAAACCAGTTCCTATTGATGAGTTCTCGGCCGTTTCGCTCCAGCGCGCGCCCGCCGAAGCGCTCCCGCCGAACACTTTTTCAAACCGGCTCGGCGCGCTGCCAATTATCACTGTGGTTCTCCTCGACGGCCTGAACACCAGCTTTCAAGACCAAACTTGGGCGCGCACCGAGGTGGTCCGGTTTCTGGAAGAGCTTAGGCCTGAGGACCGCGTCGGCATCATGTTGCTGGGCGAGCACCTCTCGGTGCTGCAAAATTTCACCAGCGACCCGCAGCTTTTGCTGGCGGCTCTGAGAAATGCGAAGATTCGCAACCCCAGGGAAGTCGCGGGCTCGGCGGCGCCTCAGTCCATTGACGAAGCGGACACAGCCTCGGTCAACGTGATGGGCAACAGCGCGCAGGCCCAGGGGGCTTCCAGCCCAGCTCCGGGGCAGACCGCCACCAGCGCAGCGGCGGGTGCTTCGTTGGGAGCGGCGGCGGGAGCGGCGGGCGAGGCCGCCGCCATGGCTCAGATGGAGGCGATAATGAACCAATTCCAGGGGCACGAGAGCGCCTTCTTCCAAGTTGACCGCGTCCAGCGCACCTTGGACGCGTTGATTGCCATCGCCAACTATCTGGGGCACTTTCCCGGACGAAAGAACCTGATCTGGGTTTCGAGCGGCTTTCCGATTTCGATTGGTTTTGACACAGCCAGGCAGCCCGGCGATACGCGTGACCAAATCCACTTTACGAGCGATCTCCAACGCGCGTATAAAACTCTCAACGCAGCGCTGAACAACGCCAACATGGCCATTTATCCGGTGGATGCGCGCGGGCTGATTGCATGGGCGCCCGGCACGCTGGACATGAATGGTTTCTATTCATCGCTGGACACGATGAAGGAAATCGCGAGCACAACCGGAGGCCAGGCGTTCTATAATACCAATAACATCACCCGCGCCATGCGCGCCGCGGCGGACGATTCCAAGGCCAGCTATGAGCTCGGTTTTTACCTTCATGACATCAAATGGAACGGTCAATATCATACACTCAAGGTTAAGGTGTCGCAGCCCGGCGTTCACTTGCGTTACCGCCAAGGATATTTCGCAACCAAGGAAGCTCCGAAAACTGCAAAGACCGGAGACCAGGACAAGGTCGAGACCCAGTTCAATCAAGCCCTTTACAGCCCTCTGGACTCGCCGGGCCTGGGGCTGAGAGTCACGCTGGAAAAAGTCACCCATCTCGGCGGCACCCGCCGATTGCTGGGGACCGACAAGGTCGTCCCTTATCATAAGGATCGCGCCCTTCTCGCCATCAACGTGGACGCGCGGGACATCGCGCTTCATAGTGGAAGCGGCGGCGGCAGCGTGCAACTGGCATTGGTGCTTGCTCAGACCGGGGCTGACGGCAAGGTTCTGGACGCAGCCCGATACGATATGAAAATGCACGTCGCGGCCAACGGAGTACAACGTCTTCTGGGACGAGGATTGCGGATGGAGAAATGGGTCGACCTCGTCCAGGGAGTTACGTCACTGGACCTGGTGGTGCGCGATCCAACCTCCGGCGAGCTCGGTTCCGTGCGAATCCCAGTGGGCGGCGCGTAAGCGCACCGACATTTTCGCACGAGCGCGTGCTGCGGCTAACCAATAATCCCTTTGCCTTCCTGCACCGTGATATATCGGTCGATGGGAAGGCCGGTGAGCCGTTCGACCTTGCCGCTGGGCTGCGGCCACTTCACTTCCAGCCAATCCATCCGAGTGCGCGGGCCTATGCCCAGCACCATACGCGGATCGTGCGAGGAGAGATAACCGCCGCCTGCAATTTTCATTACCGTGCGTTTCAGGTCGTCGGCCTGCCAGGTGAGGAGAGCTCCGACTGCCTCCGGATTGCAAGTCTTGCCGATCAGGCGAACCCCCAGCCAGTGGTTGCGCTTTCCAATGTTGTTACGCAGCACTACAGGCGGTCCGTCGTTGGGAATCAGCAGCGCATCAATGCCGCCGTCATTATTGAAATCACCGATGGCCAGGCCGCGCCCCGCGTAGGGTGTCTGGAACACAGGGCCGCTCTGGGCGCTTACGTTTTCATAAGTGTGCTTGAAGTCGCGGCCCCCATTGTGGCGCCATAACATCGGTTTCTCCTTGAACGCGACCATACTGAAGCGGTCCTGCACCTTATTGTCAGGATGTCCGGTGACGATAAAAAGGTCGATGTTGCCGTCGTTGTCGTAATCAAAGAACTTCACGCCCCAGCCGCTCATGTAGCGCACTGTCATTCCGATGCCGTTGATGATGGACTCGTCTCCGAACGATTCGTCGTGGCTGTTATGGTAGAGGGAAAACATTTCCTCGTCGACGTCGGTCAGGAAGAGGTCCATCCAGCCATCCTGGTCGTAATCGGCGGAGTCCACTCCCATGCCGGAGCGGGCGCGGCCGTCAGCACTGTACCCGGTCCCGGATTGCAGCCCAATTTCCTCGAACTTGCCGTGGCCGCGGTTGGCAAACAGAAAGTTGGGCATGGTGTCATTGGATACAAAGAGGTCCATCAGCCCGTCATTGTTGATGTCCGTGGCGACCACCCCCCAGGCGATGCCGCGGACGCTGGCGATGCCCGAAGGCTCGCTCACGTCGGTAAAGGTCCCATCGCCGTTGTTGTGGAATAGATAGCTGGGCATGGGAGGATAGACGGTCGGGATGCAGTAGAATCGATCGCCGGCTTGGGGGCTGCCGCAGAACTTATTGTTCGATTTGTGGAAGTCGACCGAGCGGCACACAAACAGGTCCAGCCGCCCGTCGTTATCATAATCGAACCACACAGCACTCGACGCCCACCCAGGCGCGGCCACGCCCGCTTTTGCGGTGACGTCTGTGAACGTGCCGTCGCGATTGTTGTGATAGAGAATGCTGCGCTCGTATTGCGTCACGTATAGGTCGGGCCAGCCGTCACCATCATAATCACCTACGGCTAAGCCCTGGCCAAACCCTCCGCCCGCCACGCCGGCCTTCTCTGTGACATCGGTGAACGTGCCATCGCGGTTGTTGTGGTAGAGGGCGTTGCGAAGGGGGGGATGAGGGTCGTAGAAGTCGCACTTTCCGCTGTTTACAAAATAAAGGTCCATCCACCCGTCGTTATCGTAGTCAATAAACCCACCACCGCCGCCCAGGGTTTCAGGCAGGTAAAACTCCGGCGATCGCCCTGACTTGTGAATCCAGGTGATTCCACTGGCGGAAGGTGGTATCTCTTCGAAAGCAGGGGGCTCCGGCGAGGCCTGCGTGGCCTGTAAGAGGTTGGGCAGCGACCGCCCGCTCCAGAGTCTCCCGCTGCCAGCTCCCGCAACCCCCGCAGCCTTTAGAAATTGGCGGCGCGAAACCGCTCGAATGCCATCCCCTTTTTTCCTCATGCACCTTCCCTCAAAGCCACTTTGACAATTTTATTCTCCGCTGTCTTTCAAACGCAGCTTATCAAAAGCTAACACAGTTCACTGATGCGGGGCGCGGGCAGGCGGACTCTGCAATTGATCTAGCTCGATTTCACCGGGCGCGCTCGAAATGCTGGATGAGTTTTTGCCATCTGAGGCGCCTCCCGAGCGCTTGCTCTGGGCGAGGGCACTCAAACGCCGAAATTCGGCTTGCTCGGCCGCAGCTTCCTGAGGCCGCTTCGCCCGAGCCAAGGCCACTGCGAGATTATACCTGACCGGGGGACTGTCGGGGCCAAGGCGTTTCGCGATGGTGAGTTCGTCGACCGCATCCGTCACCTTATCGGTGGCCAGCAGAGCCCGTCCCAGCAAGTAATGCGCCGCAAAGGACTGAGGCGCCAGCTTCACTGCCTCTTGCGCTAGAGATAGCGCGTCCTCGTAGCGGTTGAGCCGAACATCCACGTATGCCAACATCATGTAAGGCAGGGCGCTCTCGGGATTAATCTTGATCTCCTCGCGAAGTTGTACTTCCGCCTTCTCATACTCTGAGAGTCCGGAGAGCAATGCCGCGTAGGCGTAATGGACGAAAGGCGTAGTGGGATAGTCGTGCACTAATTGCTGAAACGCCGTGTGCGCCTCGTCGAAATCCGAAAGCGCAATGAGCTCCCCGGCTTTACCGGCATCTGAGACGAGCGCGTCTTTCTCCGGATCAATCTGGTTGGGGAGCAGAGGCACCCGCAATATAGTCATTCCCAACGCCATTTTGACATCCTGGGAGAGGACATTTTTATGGACCAATTCAGTGAGCAGTGTATTCGCCGTCTCAAAATCGCCGTGAAGGGTGTAGAGCAGCGCCAAATGGTATTCCACAACGTTCCAAAGGTCGTTACTGTTCCCAATGCCCTTGGACTTGGCCATCTGAAGGTGCACAAACGCATTCCCGTAATCGTGAGTCTCGAATTCGCAAAGCCCCAGCAAGGCCAGGGCCGGTACATTCTGTCGATCCATTTCCAAAAGGTTGCGGAAGGCTTTCACTCCGTCGCCATAATTGTTCGCATCGTAATTAAGGGTCCCGAGATACCACCAGCCTTCCTGCCAGCGCGGGTTGAGTTGCAGCGCCTTCTGATAGAGGTCGGCTGCCTCTTGCAGCTTGTTTTGAGTGCGAGCTTCCGTAGCGCGCGCCGCCAATTTCTTGAATTCAACCGAACCCGCGGCGCTCTTCGCGGCAAGGTTCGCCTTTTTTTGAGACGCGGCGAATGCTCGGGTTGCGCCGATCGTAAAGCCCAGGCTACCCAGCACGCAGCTCCACGCAACGGCCGCCCTAAGACTCAGGAAGAGCCCTTTGCGTTCCGTCCCAAATCGCGACTTGGTGTGTGACTCAGTCAAGGGGAACCAATAACTTATTGGTTTCAATTGCCGCGGTGCCCGCTAGACTCTGCAGGCGCTGGAACTCACTCATCTCAGCCGCGGCGCGGTTTTTTTCGCCCATCTTCGCGCATATTTGCGAAATCTGGTAGTGCGGCCGCGGTTTCCTTGGATCAATCCGGGCCGCAGCTTCAAACTCCTTCAGCGCGTCCGAGTCGTCATTCTGCCGACGAAGAGCCTGGCCGAGCCCCAGCCGCGCCTCAAACATGCCTGGGTCCAGCTTCACCGCCTGACGAAAACGTTCCGCCGCTTTCTGAACGTTGTCCTGATATAGGTAGATGCGTCCCATATTCACAAAGATGGTTGGGTCGTTGGGATCCATGGAGGCCAGCGAACCAAGAACTTTCAGAGCCTGGTCCCACTCGTGTTGAGTCCAGTACACACGTGCAATGTCGCGCAGCAAACCGGACGATGGCCCACCTTCGCGCAGGGCCGCATCGTAAATTTCAAGCGCTTCGGCTTGCTGCCCCATAGCTTCGAAATTCTCGGCCGCCAACTCCATGGTCAGCTCAGAATGTGGGAACTTTCGCGCCAAATCTCGATAAAAACCGTAAGAGAGGCTTTGCAGAATCTCGCCCACAACAAAAGCCGAACGGGAGTCTGGCTTCAGCTTCAAAGCCCGCAGCGTGGGCAGCGCCCGTTCGGTCGCCGCAACCCAGTTCTCGGCGAGAAAAGCCGCGCGAAAACCCTGGTAGCCCGCCTCGGACGGAAACATCCGCTCCACATAATTCCCAGCCGACTCGCCTGTGCTCAAAAAAAATCGAATCGAAAGACCGACACCAGTCAAGTCTTGCAACTTGATGTTTTGGTCTCCGGGTTCTGACCCCGCCACGTCCGTTGATTGTATGCCTTTGAACCAATCGGGCCACTCGTAATTCTGAAAGCGTTTCTTGCCCTGTGCGGCGCCTTCTTGCGCCTCGTGATGCAACCCCAGCAGTTCCGCTGCAGCAACATAATCTTGATGCTCCTCGGGGAGCTCGAGGCTGTTCGCTGGGATGCTCTGGAGGATTTTCACGGCTTCGCGCCGCTCGGACTGTTCCGCCAATGCCAGCGCCAAACGCAGTTTTGCCCATACGAGTCCCGGCGCACTTTTAAGGCATTGCTGGAACGCCACCTCCGCTTCAGGATAGCGGCCCATTTCAAGATAAGCCGACCCCAGTGAAAAATCGGTTTCGGGGTCATCAGGATTTTCTTTTTGAGCCGATTGGAAGCGGTCGATGGCGAGCGCCCACACTTTTTGCGTGGCACTCCTCTGGCCATCGAGCACATCTTGGTAAAAAGTGTCGCCCGCGCCGTGTGCGGACACCCGGTTGTAGGCTTGGGCGGCCAGACCAAGGCCATCCTGTCCCGCAACATAGTAAGCGGCGGCATTCCCGGGATCAAGAGCGAGCGCACGGACCGCAGCTTGAATGGATTCATCCAGCTTATTCAAGTTGCCTGCGGCTTGGGACCTCAGAAACCAGGCGTTCGCGTCTCGTGGATTCAGCCGGGAGGCCGTCTCAAGCTCCAAGAGAGCTTTGGCGTCGTGGTGCAGCGTAAGTTCGCAGGACCCTGAAAAGAGCCAAGGTGCAAACAATTTCGGGTCCAAGGTTCTCGCCCGGTCGAGGGCAGGGAGGGCTTCATGGCAATCGCCCGCCATGGCGCGAGTCACGCCCAGGTTGCTCCACGCCTTGGCGGACCGCGGCTGCATCTTCACCTGATTTTCGTATTCTCTCGCCGCCGCCGCGTATTCCGCCGCCTGGCTGCTTTTCGAAGCTAAAGATTCCTGCGGGGCCGCAGCGGGGGCGGGAAGCGCCGCTAACACCTGGCCGGCCCAGCAGGCGGCGATTGCAAAAGCGACTTTAATTTTAGTTTCGAGCTGTGGCCTCAGCTTCATGAGTGCGTCACCGCGGCCTCGCCCTCATTGCTTGCTGGGCTTTTGGGCTGCGCTCTTGCCTCCGGACAACCACTTGAGACTTTCGCCTTCGGCTTGGAGACGGTCGTGGTCAGCTCTCTGGAGCGCGGCAGCGATGGCTCTTTCCCTCGTGCCTTGCTCCGTCTTGTGCAGGCGGGAATAGGCTTGCGCAAGCAGAACGTGAGCGTTCGTGAAGCTGGGAGCATTTTGCACGATGCCCTCCAAAAGCCCTTCGGCCTTTTGGTAATCCTGTGCCCGCATGGCCAGGGTCGCAAGTTCATAAGCGGGGTCCGCAGCGCCGGGTTGCAGCTGAATAGCCTTGTCAAGATACTTTTCGGCTTCGGCGTCTTTTCCTAGTACGAGATCCAATTGGCCAAGCAAATAATTGACTCTGAAGTTTCCTGGATCCCGGGCTAGTTCCCTCAGGTAGGACGCCTCGGCTAGGTCCATTTCGCCCAAGAACGCCTGCGCCTCGCCCAGAGCGGCGTAAATGCCAGGCAGCTTGGGGTCCATTTTTACCGCCTGCTGGAAGGCATCCCGCGCCGCCGGCCAATTCTTGACGCCCAGCCAAGCTTCTCCCAGAGCCATGTACGCGTCAGCGGACTTCGCTTGCGAAAGCGAGTTCACCATAAGCGGAATGGCCTGAACGTACCTCCCCAACTGCATGTACGACACGCCCAGGATATAGGCGGCCGAGGGATCGCCGGGCGACGCCTGATGCACCAAGCCCGCCTCGTAAGCTGCCAGCGCGTACTCTCCCAACTGGAGATGGCATTCCGCCAGCAACTCCAGCGTATTGCCGTTGCGCGGGTCGGCTATTAAGGAGAGGGCAAATTCCTCTTGCGCCTTCTTCGGGTTGTTCGACTTCAAATACGCCAAGCCGAGGTTGATGAGAACGGTCGCGTTGTTGGGTTCGAGCGCCAGCGCCACCTTGTACGCCTGAATAGCTTCGGGGAACTTCTGCTGTTGAACGTACGCGATGCCGAGATTTGACAGGATTTTGAATGTCGGCAGATTCTTGGCCAGGCACTTATTGTATTCGATAACCGCCAAGTCAGACTGTTTCTGGGCCAGGGCCTGGTCGCCAAGAACGCACGCGGGAGGCTCCTGACCTTTTGCGCCCGAGGCTTGAGGTTCCTGGTTCTGCGCGCCCCACGCCCGAGCCGCCAGACAGAAGACGATCAGGGCGCTGCGAATTGGCTGCCACGCTTTCATTCTCCCATTCTACCAGAAAATCCCGCATTCGACCTTTCAAGATTACTCGCGGGCTTGCTGCCTCTGTGTCTCTGTGATAAAAGCCTTTCCGGAAAAGACTCAACACGGAGAACCTGGCGCGGCGGAGCCGCAACCCAAGGGAAAGATCTCAACACAGAGTTCTCGGAGTCCTCTCAGAGACCACAGAGCCAGCGCAATGTCTTCTCCTCTGTGACCTTAAGAGTCTTGCGCTGTGGACTCTGTGTTAAATCTTTTCTTTGCAGGAAGAGAAGAAGTTTGGGATTAGTGCTACAGAGGCCGCCCAACCACCGCGCCATGCGATAAAAAAAGGGGCGGGTGTTATCCCCGCCCCTTTTGACTTGCATTCCGTGCGAACAGGCCCGCAACGGCGGCCTCAGAAATAGAGCTTGAGAGCAAGCTCCATCTCGCGGTGGCCGTGCTTGTTGGCTATGCACCCGAAGTTGCCCGTGCCGCAAGGCTTACCGGCACTCGGAAGGTTCTGCACCGGTGAAAACGTAGCAGTGCTGAAATCCGTAGCGTTGGCAGGTACAAGAACGTTGATGTTTACAGTCGTGTTGGGAGTGTCGTACTGCGCACGGTTGAAGATATCGAACGCGGCGGCGCGGAACTCGAGCCTCCTGCTTTCGCCGAGCTTGAAGCTCTTGAAAAGCGTCAGGTCAAAGTTATTCGACGCCGGTCCGAGGAACTGAGGCATTTCCCTGGTGCCCAGCTTACCCACGGCCGGCAAAGTGACTGACGCAGGATTCAGCCAGTCCGACCCTACTCCCTTGAACGCAGCTTGAGATTGGGGATTGAACAGTACCAGTGGAGTCAGCCCGCGGGCGTCGGTCCCTGTCCATGTATCGGCACCGAAATTGTTACCGCATACCGTGCTGTTACCGGTGCAATTGATAGTGCCGGTACTTACACTCAGCGGCCCCCCGCTTTGGAAGTTGGTGATTCCGGAAATTTGCCAGTTGTCCAGAACCCCTCCGGCGATGCGGTTGCCGCTGAAGTGCTTGGCGCCCATGTTCGGGAGTTGGTAGATATAGGAGATATTGAAGTTCTGCGGCCGGTCATACCCCTGCAGGCCGTAGTTGAGCCGTGAATTGAACGGGTCAACACCCCCGTTAAAAGACCCGGCGTACCCCAACGTCTTCGAGTAGGTGTAGGACATGAGCAGCGTGAGCCCGTTGGTCACGTTCCGCCGCACCGATACTTGCAGGGCGTTGTAGTTCGAAGCTGAGACGTGGTGAAGCAGGTTTATGGCCCCGAAGGGCTTGTAGTAGCGGAGTGCGCCCTGGACACCGCTATTGCCCGCGTTCGGAACTTGGATCCCGATTAGTCCCGCATTCGAGCCGCAGACACCGGCATTGGAAGGCGTGCTGCACAACAATCCGCCCAAGGGTATGGGGTTCAGAGGTGTTTCGATGTAGAGGTGCCGCCCGACATCGCCGACGTAAGCGGCTTCAACAACGGTCTGGTGGCCGATGTCCTGGTCGAGTGTGAAGTTCCACGAATAACTCTCCGCGCCCTTCCTGTCGGTCGTGTCAAGGGCGGTGGCGGAGATCCCACCGGCATTGCCAAAGGGATCAAAGTTCGAAATTTTAGCGAACCCTCCGCCCGGCTGGGTAATGTTGGTTTGAAAGTTGTTGCTCGAATCGAACGTAAAAGGAGGGTTCCCCGCGGCGCCAAAGACGGTATTGCCCTGGTCGCGCTCCTGGTAAACTCCGGCGCCGACTCGAATCACAGTCTTTCCGGTTCCAAACACGTCGTAGGCGATTCCGAGCCGGGGCTCAATGACAAGAGGCGGGTTGGGGAACCCGCCGCTCGACGGCGCTCCACCAGCGATCTTCCCCTTCAATGCCGGTGGAAAGAAAGGCTCTGCTTCAGCCGCCGCAATACCAGACCCCGCCTGAAGGCCGTCATTGATGCTCGTGTCGTTAGCCGCCGTCCAAAGCCTGGGGTTAAAATTGGCGACCTTTCCGCGCGCTTCATACCAAGGCGGAAAGTAAGCCAAGCGGGCGCCGTAGTTGAGCGTCAGCTTCCTGTTCACCTTCCAGGAGTCCTGGGCATACCACTCGTAATTCCAGAACCGCCACATGCCATCCACGTCGTTGGTGGTTTGGTCGTAATTGGTAAAGCTTTGGGCCAGGAGGTTGCCAAACAAGTTTCCGGTGTTGGCGTTCCCCCAGCTCGTGGACCAAATTCGGCCTTGCACACCAGATGAATTCTGGTCGTTGCGCGTGTGGAGGACATTCGCGCCGAATTGCAAGGTATGCGTCCCCTTGACCTTCGTCAGGTTGTCGCTGAACTCGAAGGTGGTCTTGTCGCCGAAAACTCCATTGAACGTGTCCTGTGACCCATTCCAGTTATCTGACCCCGTGTTATCGACGCCGTCCCAGATCGTGGGGACCGCCAACGAGCGGGTAAAAACTGATCCGCCCGATCCCTTAAGCCAATTGAAGCCGGGAACGTCCTGCCGCAACTGAGTGCTGGACAACTTGGAAGGATCCTGAGTGTGCCACGGGAAGTTATTCGCACCGACGCTGAATGCCACCTCGTTGGTCAGGGTTGGATTAATAACCTGGACCACGTTGAGGTTGGCGGTCTCGCCGCTAAGATGTCCCACGTCAGGGGTTATCCTGGGAATGCCACTGCCCCACCACAACCCGTAAGGGTAAAACTCGGTATCAGAGTTTTGCGCTATGCGGACATAGGCGCGCGTATTTTGAGTCAGGTTGTAATCGACGCGGATCGTGTTTTCAATCCTGTTCGTGGGGTAGTTGGGATGCGAAACGAAGTTGGCACCCCCAGTCGGGTCGTTGTAAATGGGATCGGGAAGTATATAGGTTTTATTCAGCAGGAGTTGGCCGTCCGCCGTGACCTCGCTGGGGGGGAGGATGTTGGAGGGCGCGACGTTCGGGAGGAGGGGAGCGCCGCCGTTCGCCGCCTGTCCCGTGGCGATATCTTTCACCTGGCATGGCATGTTCAGATAACTGCCTTTGTACGTGACCATATTAGTGTTGGGGTCCGTTACCTGTGTACAGTACCCGCCGCTCAGGCCGGAGGCCAGGAATCCGCTAAAATCCCCATTCCGCATCGCTGCCGTGGGCAAAACCTTCAATTGGGAGCCTGGGTCCCGCAGCTGCCTTTGGACCTCCAAGCCGTAGAAGAAGAACATCTTATCGTTATGCTTGTTGAAGCCGGTGCCCGGGATGCGGACCGGCCCGCCAATATTGAAGCCCGGATAATTGAACTTGCTGTTCGGCTTGGAAATGTGCGCCAGGTTATTCGACCAGTCGTTGGCGTTGAAGACGGCGTTACGGGCGTACCAATAAGCTTCGCCGTGGTACTTGCTCCCGCCGGATTTCGTGACCGCGTCAACAATAACTCCGGCGTTGCCCTGGCTGGCTTCAAAGCCCGACTGCTTGACCGAAAATTCCTGAATCATGTCCATGTTAGGCTCGACGGTAAACCCTCCGTTGTTGCCCGGATCGATGATGTCGGAGTTATCAAGCTTAACCATGTTTTGGTCGCTGCGCAGTCCGTTGATATTGAAATTATTGATGCCAGCGCCGGCCACCTGGAAGCCCGACCCATTCGAGAAATCTGCAAACCCGCTGCCCGGCGCGCCGGGAATCCCTGTCCCGCCGACCACGCCGGGTAAAAGCGTGAGCAGCTCCATAGCATCGCGCCCGGCCGTGGCCGTGTTCTGAATCTGCGTCGCGCCGATGGTGGGCGTCATCCCGACTGACGACTTCGGGATCAGATTCACGGCTTGAGATTTGACCTCGATGGTTTCCACCTGCGTGCCCACCTGGAGGGTCGCGTCTTCTTGAAGGGCCGCGCCGGGAGCGACGTGAATGCCCGTCTGCACGGACTGTTTGAAACCTTTGCTCGAAACCGTCAGCGTGTAGGTCGCAGCGGGAACGTAGTTGAGGACAAACACACCGCTCGCATCCGAAGTGGTTTTCAGTTCCGTGCCGGATGCATCATTGCGCAGTACCACCGATGCCCCCGGAACCACCAACCCTGACGCGTCGCGAACTGTTCCAGAAACGTTGCCGTTAGCTTGCTGGGCTAAAGCCACGGGCGAGCCGAGAATCAAAGCCAGGCTCAGGACCGCAAGAAAACTACTCGCGAGTTCTCCACGCCTTAAATTTTCCATGATTCACCAATCCTCTACCCTTCTGAAAAATCGAGAAGGGAAATGTCGGGCGAGAGTAAATTGGAATCTCGCACGGTCGTAATTGTTGCCTGTTGATTCCCTACCCCAGACCTGACGCATGACTACAATGAAAGATAGTGTTAACTACTGCAAACCAATTATGCGGGCATTCTCCCCGATGCGCCCTCCATCCGTCAAGAGACAACTTGCGGAAGAAGCTGGTCATTTTGCGTCACAACTTTGGCGCGATTTTTTCGTGCAAAACACCTTGAATGCGCTTGCGGAAAGAACTATGCTGCGGGCGTAGTTATTTTACGGCGGGAATAAATCCCTAACGATAATTGCGGAGGTGAGCATGCGAAGTCGTCATTACGTCATTGCCTGCACAACAATGATCTTATGTGCGTGGACTCTATACGCGAGGAACAAAAAATCCAGCTGGATGGACGAGGCGTTCACTCAGTGGGATCAAAAGCAAGTAAACCTGGTGTTCAATAATTCCGCCTGGGCTCAGACAAAAGAATTCCGGGGCCAGGCCTCGGGCGAGCATGGCACAGTAACCGACAGAGGATCTACTGCCTCAGCCACCAATGGCGGCGTCACCGGAGTTGGCGGGGGTACGCTGGGTGTGGATAATCCGGAATACAGTTTCACCGCCAGGTTCTTTTCCGCCCAGCCCATCCGCGAGGCTTACGTGCGGATGCTCCAGATCATGAACAAATACGACACGCTCCCTGCCGAGAGGCAGAAGGAGTTCGACCAAAAAGTGGATGGACTTTTGCACGCTGACGTCAGCCAGGAAGTGACCGTCACCCTTTCCTATCACACCAACGATCCCAATGCTCAGCGGGACATGAACCAGTGGTTCAACACCCAAACTACAGATACATTGAAGCAGAACGCGTATCTTTATACCCCAGGCGCAGGCCAGATTACGTTGCTCAAGTACATTCCCCCGCAGGGAGGCGGCGGTGGTCTCGGGGCCCGATTCATCTTCCCGCGAACATTAAATGGCGAGCCCATTCTCCAGCCAGGCGCTGCCGGCAGGTTGCGCTTTCAACTTTCATGGCAGCCTCAGATCGGACAGATAATGTATATTGACTTCAAGCCTGAAGGAATGACCTATAAAGGTCAGTTTTCGTACTGAGCGGCACTGGCGATTAGTGAGACTAAGGACAATCGCCAGCGAATGTCGATTTAGTCGGCGCGGTGCGACGCGGTGCACTGATAATGGAAATGAAAGCGGGTGAAGTGATCAGTCAGGCTCGCGTCGCAGCCAACACGAACCATTTCTCTGCAGGAAACGCCCGTCGCCCTCCCCGCGATGACAGACTCGAAGCTAACGTCGTTGCCACTGGCAAAAGGTTCGGCCGAAGAGCTGGCGTGAGGATTGAGTGTCCAGTCATCGCCGGCCAACCTCCCGACCGCGGCTCGGCGTCCCCTTCGTCCAATTTGGACAGAAACGCACATATCACAGCCGGTTCATCAACTGTGAAAATACGTCGAAGGGGAGGCAATGCAAAAACGTAGACTTGGAAAACGCCATCTGGAAGTTTCAGCCCTTGGCCTCGGCTGCATGGGCATGAGCTTTTCCTACGGCCCGCCCAAAGACAAGCAGGAGATGACCTCTCTTCTCCATGCCGCCGTGGAACGCGGCATCACCTTCTTTGACACCGCTGAAGTCTACGGGCCTTTCCTGAACGAAGAGCTTTTGGGTGAAGCGTTGGCTCCGTACCGCGGAAAAGTGGTGATCGCCACCAAGTTTGGATTTGACCTGAGTGGCAGTGATAATCGGCCGGGTGCCGCCGGTCTGAACAGCCGGCCCGAGCACATCAAGCAGGCCGTCGAAGACTCGCTCAAGCGGCTGAAGGTGGAGAAGATTGACCTGCTCTACCAGCACCGGGTTGACCCGAACGTCCCCATTGAAGACGTGGCCGGCGCGGTGAAGGAATTGATTCATGCAGGCAAGGTCAAACACTTCGGCTTGTCCGAAGCGGGCGTGCAGACGATTCGTCGCGCCCACGCGGTTCAACCGGTCACAGCGCTCCAAAGCGAGTATTCGCTGTGGTGGCGCAAACCTGAAGCCGAAGTGATCCCGACCCTGGAGGAGCTGGGCATCGGCCTGGTACCCTATAGTCCTCTGGGCAAGGGCTTCCTGACGGGCAAGATCGGCGAAAACGCGAGATTCGCCAGCACTGACTTCCGCAGCACGCTGCCTCGCTTTACGCCGGAGGCACTGAAGGCGAATCAGGCCCTGATCGATTTGCTCGGCTGCATCGCGAAACGCAAACGCGCGACACCGGCCCAGATCGCGCTCGCCTGGCTGCTCGCCCAAAAGCCGTGGATCGTTCCCATCCCAGGCACGACCAAGCTTAACCGCCTGGAGGAGAACATCGGAACGCTATCTGTCGAACTCATGCCGGACGACCTCCGTGAGATCGAGAGTGCATCCTCCAAG
>DASYXZ010000170.1:0-5881 GCA_035934315.1 Terriglobia bacterium
AACTTCAGCGTGGTCGAGCAGACGACGCAATCGCTTTCCGACCATTTCAAAGTAAACGTGGATGTGGTGAACAACATTCTGGACCGCAACCGCCAGGTGGCTCAGCTTTGGAAAACTGAACTGGTGGCCAATCTGGCGGAGGTTTTAAACGTTTCCCAGAACTTGTCCGTGACCATGCTGAAGGGCTTTGAGCAATTTGATTCCGCCCTGGGCTCGAATGTCGCGAACGCCATCATCTGGCAGAAGTCGATTGGCGATGCATTCAGCAAGGCGGCCGTGCAGGCGATCACGTCCATCGCGCAAGAATCTCTGGTGCGGGCAATTTATTCGAGCGCGCTCGGTTTTTATCTCCTCGCCGTTCAGGATTATGCCGGCGCGGCCGCCGCTTTCGAGTCGGCCGCAATTTATGGAGCGGTGGGCGGAGCCGCAGCGCTGGCCGGCCGCGCCATCGCCAGCCCGGCTGCCACCACGGCGGGTAGCCGGTCCGCAGCGGGAAGCAAAAGTGGAACGTCCAGCGGAAGTAATTCAACAAGACGGCAGAGTTCTTCCGGCTCTTCCGCTGCCCAGAATCCCGTACAGGTTATTTTTCAGGGACCCGTCTACGGCGGGCAAGCGGGCATCGATGAACTGGTGCGCCACATATCGCAGGCCGTTACGGAGCGCGACGTAAACCTGGTGGCTTACACGGTGGTGAGGCAGCCCACCTTGAAGGAGTAGTCAGTAGACCGCGGACAGTAGGCAGGAGAACAACTGCGGCAGATGTTTTTACCCCAGTCTACTGTCTACAGTCTACTGAATTTGAAATATGGCCAACCCACAAATCATTTACACGCCCGCGGGCGGAACCCAGCAGACGCTGAGTTTCATGTCGCCGCCGCAACAACAGCCCGGCTACTTGAAGACAGCGGTACGGCACGACAACATTTCAACTTCCGGGGTTCGCGAGTCGGTGCTGGAGCGCGTTGACCAGTTCACCGAGCTTTCACTAAATTGGATCCGCGCCGGGACCGATTTCGCGAACTGGACGGCATTTTTGGATTTCGCTCTGACCGGCGCGGCTTTTGCGTATTACCCCGATGCCTCGCTCACGGCTTACACCAACTACGTCCTGGAAGACACCGGGGCAACCCTGGCGTACAAGGCAGCGGGTGTGTATGCACTGAAACTGAAATTCAGAGTGCTGGTGTCCTAAATAAATCTGTCCGTTGTTCGCTGCAAGTTGTCAACGGCGCGCGGGCAAGAATTGGAAGAGGCGAATGAGTAATGACAACGGACGAAGAACGACTGACAACGGATAACGAATATGCCCATCAGTACGAATCCGAGTTTCGACACGCAGAACCAGCAGCTCATCAAGCAGCCACTTTACTGGGTGGCCATTGAAGGCCTTCCGGAACCATTCACCACTTTCCGGCTGGATGCCATGCAGGTGACGTGGGGCGGATATGGCGTGGGTGGATATGGAACGACGGGGTATGGGTCTTGATGATTGTTGATTGCCGATGGATGATTTTCGATTGGCTGGCTCCCGAAACTGGGAATTGAAAACTGACGACTGCTTGTTCCAATCATCAATCCGTCGGCTGACGGACAATCGGCTATTTCTGGAATCTGATTATGGCTGAAGTTTACAACTACTATCCCGGTGACCTCTTCGGCGCGCTTGACCGTGCGATGACGTGGATGTTGTCGCGGCAAAACGCCAACGTATCGCCCTTCGCGGGCAACGCCGTGGCCACACCCACCACTCCGGCGTTCGTGGAAGGCGCGATCGAACCCGCCAGCGGGACGCTTTCCAGTTTCGCCCAGATTCCCTGGCCGAACATTGTGCTCGATCCCGTCTCCGGAATTTCACCGGACGCACAGCCCGGCCCGGACGGCTTCCCTATTAACTATTCAAGTACGCCGCTGCTTTCAGGGAATTTGCTGGTGAATGTGATTCCGCTCTTGGCCACTACAAACCTTACCGGGCGGGTGTTGAACCTGGTCTTGCCGGCCAACCAGTACCGCGTGGATGTGTACTCGCGCACCGATGTTTTTTATTACCAGGGCTCATCCACCATCGCCGCGGACAACACCTGGTCCGTGGCGGGCGTCCATTCCGGAACCGTCATCGTATTTCTGATGCCCGCCACTTCAACGCAGCCTGCGGTGGGATCATCCACTTCGCTGGTTACCGGATGGACTTCCCATTCCAACACGGGCGTGGGCAACAAGCTGAGCAACTATTACATACGAGTCTATGCCAAGACGGATATTGAATATCTTCAAGAGGATCAAATCCCGATTATTGTCCAAGATTCCATGCATGCCCGCTTTGGGTCAAGCTTGATACCCGCCGCGGGCACACCCACCGCCCACATTATTTACAACGACCCCGTCCTCGGCCCGGTGGATTTGTATTCGACCTTGCAGAACCTGGCCGTGTACTCCGACCTGCCACGTTCGATTGAGGTGCCCCCCGGCGACCCGGACTATGCCAGCCCCGGGCTCCTGGCCGGCTCGAACGCCGCCTACATTCAGAACCGGAGCTGGATTTACGATGCCGCGCTGGCGATTATTGCCTTCACGGTGGGCGGACTTTGGGATGCCGCGCAAAGAATCGTCGCGCGCCTCAACATTCTGCGCAGCAATCCCGGGTATTTGCCCTCGCGCGTGCTCGAAGACGCGCAAGACGGTTCAATCGCGCGTTGGTCGCTGGCCGACGGGGTGGGAACAGTGGCCAATATCCTGGACACCACCGAGCCGCCGGCGCAGTCGGGCGGCTCCAATGTCATCTCATTCACCGCCACGACCGCGCCCGCCACGTGGAATTTTACCGGCGCTGGCTTGCCGGACGCGCTCGACTCCATCATCGAGTCCCACTACGAAGCTTTTGTCGGTTTCACATTCGCCATTGGGGTTACGACTTCGACGGGCAAAGTGACGACCATCAATCTGGTTTCGTCGGGCGCGACGGGCTACGACTCCCCGTCGAAAACCATCACCAGCGTGCTCGGATTAACAGTGGGAGTTTGGCGGGTTTTCACCCAGAACCTAAACACGCTGATCACCCAATACATCGCGGGCGAAACTCTAACCTCCATCACTTCGTTCAAAGTTGTTCTTCAAGCTGCGGGCAACCTCCGGCTGGACAATCTCTCGGTGGGCGCTCCGCAGCCCGCGGGCTCGCTCAGCTTTTCCTATGATGTTTACAACGGCCAGGTGGACCAGGCGTACATACGATCCGGCTCAGTGGCCTGGGTAGCCTACGCCTACGGCATCTACATGGAACGCACTGCGGATTATTTTACCGCCGCCCTGGGGCTGCAGAGCATGCTCAACTTTCTTTTTTCATTGCAATCCACAGCCAATGACTTGACGAAGAATCTGATCACGCTCGGCTGGGGGAAATACCAGGACCCCGGCTACCAATACGTTCCAGGACAGATCGCGACTGTCTCCACGGAACACAATATTGATTGTTATTTCGCCTTTGACAAAGCCTCGCGCGTTTTGCCTTCCGCCGCCGTTGACCTGTTGAACCGCGGCCTGATCACACAGGCGCAATACACGTCGCTGATTGCAACCGCGACCCAGGCCGCAACCGTGGCCGCCCAGATCAGCGCCGCGCTGCTGGCGCAAATTTGGGTTCCGCTTAATGGCACGATCAAAGCGCACTTTGCCCAGGGGGCGTCAAGCACGGGTCTCGATACATCATTGGCTCTTGATTGCTCGGGGACGTGGGGCGCTATGTTCTGCCACCAGATTGGCGACGATGTGAAAGCCGTGTCGTGTCTCGAGTTTATTTATGAAACGTTTTTCCTGCCCAATCAGCAAATCCTGCTGAGCTCGCAAACGAATTCGTACAACCAGGCTTATCAACAGTTGGCATTATTCGACGGCTTCAAAACTTTCGCCGATTCCGCCGGAGGCTACTCCGGGTCACCCGCGTCCGTTTGGATGGAAGGCACGTGGGGCGCGCTGGCCGCCTACCTGCGCCTGAGCGCGAACGCGACATTGCAAGCCTATTTCAACACCAATTACACAGGCGGGTTGAACGCGTTTCTGGCGCGGCTCGCCCAAAGCATGGGCCTCGTGGAAACGACCACGGGCGATGGCGTGCTTGCTTTTTCCCTTGGGACGCGGGCGTTGCCCTGGGAATTTTCCGTGCGCAAGACGATTGCTTCCACGGCGTGGTTCTGGATTACCGGGACGCGCAACGACGTGCTTTTCACCACAACTTCTTCAGCGCTCGTGGGACGGCCTTATTTGAAAATTCCCCAGGGAGTGCAACAGAGCATCAGGCAATTGGACGGGCAAAGCTCAATCGGCGCGCTGGAACTGGAGACAATGGACAGCGGCGGTTACATGACGGCTCTGGTGAGCAAAGGGAAACTCGAGGGCCGGAAAATTTCACTTAAAGTTGGCTACCCTGGCATGGTGTCGTCGGATTTCGTCACTCTGGCGACTCAAGAGATTGAAGCCATCCAGGCGCTTCCCGACCTCACCGGCTACGTGCTTCAGTGCCGGGATCTGACGCGCACGGCCAAAACAAAAATCTTCCAAAAGGGCGATGACGGCTTTCCAGTTTCGAGCGCCCATCCGCGCACATTACTCGCCAATCCCGTCGACGTGGTTTTGATGATCTTTCAAAATGAATTGGGACTGGGACAGTCGCCTTCGCTCCCGCAAACTGCGTGGCGGATTTACGACCCGTCGGGCTGGGACATTGCCGCCACCACCAACCCCACGCTGATCCGTCCCAACCCCAGCGTGGACGTGGAAACATTTCTTTCTTATCGCAACGACATTTTCGCCGGCTGTCTCCTCGATTTTAAATTTCAAAAATCGGTGGAGGCGAAGCAGTTTCTGGAATTTGAAGTCTTCAAGGCGCTGGGCGGGTACATGATAGTTCTTGCCGACGGCCGGCTCTCCCCTCGTTTCTTTATGCCGCCCTATAGTTTGCTGAACCTCTTCGATTTCAACGAACGGAACATCACCGTGCTGCCCGGCATCGTTCGCCAGCCGATCATTAATCAAGTGACTTACCGGTTGGATTATGACGGCAGTAAATTTCAGCAGGAGTTGCTTTTTCTTGACGCGATATCGTTGCAACAATATGGTCTGGCGGGACAGGACATTATTGAATCGAAGGGGCTCAAGTCGACGCGAGGCGGAGTGTCCCTGGCCGGGCTCACCGCCACACGCATTTTTCACCGGTATAACGGCATGAACCCTGTCAGTGGATCGCCCCGCGGCGGCGCCCCAACTTCCACGATCAGCAGTCAGTACATGACGTTGACTGCTGAGGCAGGTGATTTTGCTTTCCTCTCGCACCCTCTGATGCCGAATTTCCAAACCGGCAGGCGGGGCGTCTTTAACCAGATTGCTGAAGTCATGGAAAAGCAGCCGAATTATCGAGACGGGACCATGACCTACAGGCTTCTGGACTCAGGCTGGATGAGCAGCAAAATTCTTTCACGGATTGCCCCCACGGGCACGCCCGCTTTTACCGCCGCTTCAAGTTATCAACGGACGCGCTACGGGTTTATGGCTAAGAACTCAACCAAGGTGTTCTCCGATGGAACAGCCGCAAAGACAATTTTTTAAAAGGAGTACGTCAGACGGTCAGTATTTCAGTTTCCCCGCAGCCGACAAACTGAGGCACTGACGAATCGAGAAAAAAATATGAGCCAATTACTTCTTGCTACAATTCCGGGTTTTGTCGATCTTCCTGACGCCACCATCGCCGCTGACCAGCCGCTGACGGACTATTCGATCACCAAGATTTCCAATAACGCCAAGTTTGCGACGGTACGGCCTGAAACTTTTTACGGCTGGTACAAGAATGGCGAGGTCGTGCAGATTCCCACCAGCAAGGTGGACGGTTACATCTACG
>DASYXZ010000173.1:0-15262 GCA_035934315.1 Terriglobia bacterium
AGCGCAGCGAGGAATCTCGCTCTGAGCTGTTGAGGCCCATGTTCGTCATTCCGGCTCTCTCCACTGGCTGACGGGAACATCCGTCTCTCCGTCGGTGGATGGACGTCCCGCTGGTACGTCATGGCGGCGAGCGCGAAGGAAAACTCGGCTTGAACTCGAACGTTTACTGGTTCATAATCTTGTCCCATGAAGCGATTCACCTGCATTGACCTGTTTTGCGGCTGTGGCGGATTCACCCTGGGCATGGAGCGCGCGGGTTTCACTCTTCTGGCCGCGATTGATTCGAACCTCGAAGCCATCAAGGTCATTCGAAAAAACTTGCCGGACGTCGCACATATTTTAAAAAAGGATTTGACCAGATTCGGCCCAGGTGAATTGGCCAAGCTGATCGGCATCGACAGAGTGGACGTGATTGTGGGCGGCCCGCCATGTCAGGGATTTTCAAACGTCCGGCAGCGCGATGGCACGAATAATGGACGCCGCCTAGTGCGGGACCGACGCCGCTATCTTTACAAGAAGTTCCTCCGCTATGTCGAATTCTTCCAGCCCAAAGTGTTCGTCATGGAAAACGTGCTCGGCATCAGATCGGCCGAGGGCGGGAAATACTTTACCCAAGTCCAGAAGGAGGCCAGGGCAAAAGGCTATCGGGTGCATCCGAAAGTCGAGAAAGCCGTGGCCCTCGGCGTGCCACAAAAACGCCAGCGCCAACTCATAATCGGCACCCGACTAGATCTTCCTCAATATTTTCCAGCGGAGCTCGAATCCGCCCCGCGCGCGGTAGCTACGCCGACTCTGGGTGAAGCCATCTGTGACCTACCGACAATCAGAGCCGGCCGTGGCGAGGAAGCGGCCGATTATGATATGGAGCGTCGGAAGGCGCACATCGCGAAATATGGCCGGCGTTATCTTTATATGACGCTGGAAGTCCAGCAGGCCACCAAACTTACTGCGCATCGCGCACGCCCCCACAGTGAACGCGATCTGCGTGACTTCGCCAAGCTCCGGGAAGGAGAGCACTGCGCCGAGGCAATGAAACGGGGTGAGAAGTTTGAGTTTCCGTATGACAGGGAAAGTTTCAAAGACCGATATACTCGACAACATCGTAACGAGCCATGCTCGACAATCCTCGCCCACATGAGCAAAGATGGACTGATGTTTATTCATCCGACCCAGAAACGATCACTCACGTCGCGTGAAGCTGCGCGCGTTCAAAGTTTTCCCGACTGGTTCGAATTTCCGGTCGCCCGCACACATCAGTTTCGCGTCATTGGCAACGCTGTCCCGCCGCTGGTGGCGGAGGCCGTCGGTTTGGCAGTGAAATCTTATTTGGAGGTCACCATGAAAACTAACAAGCCCTTTCATTTTGGTTTGGAACCTTTGCCAGTTGACCAGGACGAAGCCGTCCGATGGCTTCTTGTGTTGGTGCGGTCGGCGGATGCCAAGGCCCTCCGCAAAGTTTCCGCTCCAGATTTTCTGCGCGGCTGGTACTCGGTCGCCTTTCTTTACGGCGGACTTCATCCCGACGGCGCTTTGAACCACGGCAGAGAGATTTCCAATGATATTAAAAACGTCCCCGAGATAAGCGAAACCGAACCACGCTTGCGAAGCCCATACTACGTTCAGAGCGGCTGGCCCGTCGTGCTCGCGCCTGTAGCCAAGGAGGGGTGGCGGCGCTATAAAGCGGGTAAATTGAAAAACGACGAGTTCTATTGCAGTGAGGCCGTCTTCGCTGGAATGTGCTTCCGCAGTGCCGACTTAGCCAAAGGAGTTAGGGAAGAGCGAGACACGGTTGTGCGCTAGCAGACCAAATGCCAAAAGAAGCCAAAGGAAAGGTCCTAAAGACCGGACAAAAGAGTTTTGATCCGAAGGCCCGCTTAGTAAGCGTGCTCGGGGAGCAGCTCATCCGCGATGTCACGGTTGGACTGTTAGAACTTGTCAAGAATGCTTATGACGCCGACTCAAGCCAAGTGCAAGTTAGGATTGTAGGTACCAAGCGGCCAGAGACCACGCAGATTGTGATCTTGGATGACGGCTTCGGAATGGATAGAGAGACAATCCTTACCCGATGGTTTGAACCCGCTACCGGAGAGAAGGAACAGGAGAAAAAACGTGGTTTGCGGACCCCCAAGTTCAAGCGACTCCCGCTCGGAGAGAAAGGGGTTGGCCGCTTCGCGGCTCACAAGTTAGGACGCCAGCTCCTGCTCATTTCGCGGGTCGAGGGCGCACCCACTGAAGTGGCTGTCACTGTTAATTGGGATGATTTTGATGCTGCCGAGAAATACCTCCGTGAAGTGGGCGTGGATTGGGAGGAGCGAGAACCGGTTTACTTCACAGATGACAGGCACGGTACCTACTTGTTGGTGAAGCAGGCTCGGTCCCAGTGGACGGAGGCCGAGATAAAGAAGGTTTCAAACAGCCTGAAAAGGCTCATGAGTCCCTTCCGCCCGCCGAACGACTTCAAGGTAACCCTTCATTGTCCAGAATATCCCAAGTATCAGGATCTGGACCCGGGCGATCTGTTGAAGCGGTCTCCTGTTCAATACTACGGCGCTGTGGACGACCACGGCAACATCGATTTCGAATACAGTTTCAACCTTCCAGGCTTCCCACAACGGAAAACTGAGGGAAAAGTAGACCTCCGGGTCAGCGTAGGTAAGAGTTGGGGAAAACCTGACCGGAAGCCGGCCTGCGGCCCGTTCTTCGCATCCATCAACGTTTGGAATCGAAGGGCCGACATCCTGGATCTTACCCGCACTTCGCGTCTCGACCTCGACGCTGCATTTGGGGTCAGCGTTTTTCGCGACGGCTTGCGGGTCCTGCCATATGGTGAGCCAGATGACGATTGGTTGAGTCTAGACCAAGAGCGCTACCTTCACCCGACGCTTGCTGTCGGTAGAAAGAGTATCGTCGGGGCAATAGAAATATCACAGCCTGCAAACCCGAATCTGCGCGACAAGACAAACCGCGAAGGCTTGGTAGAAAATGCGGGATTTCTAGATTTCCGAGCTTTGGTGAAGGCGCTACTGGACATACTCCAGAAGGAATGGTCGCCTGACAGAGACCTCATCGAAGGCCAGAGAAAAGGTGAGCGTCGACCGGTGGCCCGGCCCGCACTTGACAGACTTTCTGAACAGACTGTAGCTCTGTCTAAGGCATTACAGGCACCCTTGGAGCTAGCCAAGAGGCTCGAAGTCGAAATTGCCGGTGGCCACCCTACCGCCGACACAGCCAAAGAGCTGGCCGAGTCGATAAAACTATTGTCTGCCGAGCTCCCCAAGGTCCAAGAAACGGCCGCCTTCTCGAAGGGAACGCTCGAGACTGCGGTGGATGACCTCGAGCACGAGCGAGATCTCCTATTGGGTCTCGCCGGCATGGGACTGGCGGCCGAACGGTTCACCCATGAATTTGCGCGCCTCACGCGGGAGGCTCACGAGATACTATTCCGTATCGAAGCAAAAGTTAAAGCAAAGAATCCTGAGGTTGCCTCCGATCTGGATGCGCTCAGCGCAATCATCGATGCACTTCGGAACGATATAAAAGCCCTCGGGCCAATGTTTTACGTCCGGCGCACGACTAGGGAGAAGGAACTCTCAGTAAAGTCTGCCATAGAAAACGCTCGTATATTAAACGCGACTGCTCTCAAAGAGGCCAAGGTGCACTTCGAGGTAGACTGCCCGAAGGACTTTACAGTCGTCATGCGCGAGGGACCGCTGACG
This sequence comes from Terriglobia bacterium, assembly GCA_035934315.1. Taxonomy (GTDB): domain Bacteria; phylum Acidobacteriota; class Terriglobia; order UBA7540; family UBA7540; genus DASYXZ01. The sequence goes on from DASYXZ010000173.1 coordinate 3,717, forward strand.
CAGATTTTCAACAATCTCTTCGACAATGCCACCTTCTGGCTGGACCGTAAATCCGACGAAAATGATCGACGGCTAAGAGTAGTGGTGGATGCAGTTAAGCGTGAGGTGCTGGTAGTCGACAACGGCCCTGGCGTCACCGCTCGCTACAAGGATCGGATTTTTCAGCCCTTTTTCAGCATGAAGACAGACGGCCGTGGTCTGGGTCTATACATAGTCCGAGAGATCTTGGCAGAGAGATCGGGGGAGATTGTTCTACTCGAAGAAGGTGAACATGCCAACATGTTTCCGACAGGTGCATCCTTCTTGATCCGTTTCCCGGAGGTTAAGGGTGAAAGAACCTGAATTCGTAGCGATACTCGAGGACAACGTCGATTTCTCACACGATCTCGAAGAACGACTCTTAAAGTCTGGGATCGGTGTTCGCGCCTTCAAGTCTCGCCAAGATTTCAAGCAAAGTGTGGGGCGAGGTGACCATTACGATGCGATTATTTTGGATTGGTATCTCGATGACCAAACGTCTTCCGTAATTGCGCAGCTGGTTCTCGACGACCTGCGCCAACATTTGTTCGTGCCAGTCGTAGTTTACACGGAAGAGCGTGGAGTTGCTGAGGGGGAGATACCTAAACTCCTAGCACCCTTCAATCGTATTCAGGTTTTCGACAAGGGGGAGATTGCTCCGGAAACGCTCGTGGCAGAAGTGAAAAAATGGTACAAGCAATCAATGGGTGCCACCATGTCTGCAGTCTGGCGAAGCGTCCGGCAAAATGCCTTGGAAAAATCGCTTTACGAGCTGGACGCACTAGAAGGTGAAAATTTCCACCGCACACTTCAACATATTCTTGTAATGGATACTGGAGACACTCCTGACGTCGATCACGCCCTGGAATTCCTTGAGCGCTACGTCGGACGAAAGGTTCTTTTTGACGCCACTCTTCGCGACGAGCTCAAGAAGGAGCTCGGGGAAGCTCGTAAGAACTTGAAGACAACAGGCGAGCGTGAACTTGCCCTTATCCATGCACATCGGTACATCTTGCCCACGGACTCCGTTGCCCGCACCGGAGACGTTGTGAAGATACTGGATGAATCCGACGCCCTAGTGGCGCTGGCCGTCGTCATAACGCCTGCCTGCGATCTGGACGGGCGCAAGTGCTTCGAGCTCCGGCTTGTCTTGGCTGAGGAACGGTCTGCCGCAAGCGGAGTAACCTCGGAATGCCTACTGCCTGCGATTCGCCGAGACGACGGGGCCTTCGCAGATTTTGTTCTCAATTTCCATAGCACGATGTTTCTCAGGGACAAATCGATCGGGCCAACGAACAAGGAACGTGAAGGAAGATTGATATCCTATCAACACAGCTTCGAAGACACATTCGGTCGCAAGCTAGGCCTCCGGCCCATTTGCCGCCTCGACGATCCCTACCGCTCTGATCTATTGCAGAAGTATTCGAGTCACGCTTCCCGCGTGGGGATTCCATAGAAGCAAGCAATTAGCAAGAAGTGAAGAACCCGGAGAATGCGTTGCCGGACGTTTTCAGCAAAGCAAAGCGATCGCAGGTGATGTCGCGAATCCGTGGTCGCGGAAACAAGGAGACGGAACTGGCCTTGATGCGGCTCTTCCGCCGCCAGGGCATTACGGGTTGGCGACGGCATCCGCCGGTGTTTGGCAGACCGGATTTTGTTTTCGTCAAAGCTCAGAGCGAGATTCCTCTCTCCGCTCGGAATGACAAACATGGGAGGGCGCTCGACAGGAAGCTCAAGCTGGCGGTCTTTGTGGACGGATGCTTCTGGCACAACTGCCCGAAACACTCGAACCTTCCCCGGAATAACCGCGCTTTTTGGAAGCGCAAGCTCGAGTCGAATCACCGGCGGGACAGGTTGGTTGGCCGTACGCTTCGCGCGCGAGGCTGGCGCGTTCTTCGGGTTTGGCAGCACGAGCTTTCACGGAGAAACGAAAAGAGACTGCTTCGGCGGTTTCAGCAGGCGCTGGCGATTTAAAATCGCCGCTACGAAGAACGTCATGACCGCGTCTGTTGCGCTCCCGGTGGCTGCCGTGACCCCTCACCCCGGTGCTCGAGGCCCCCGCGTCTGCGGGATTTAGGATGACAACGACGGGCGGATTCAGCGGGCGCTGAGACGCGCGGTCAATCCCCGAAGGGGATGAACGTGAGTAGCCGGGGGCAACGCCCCCGGGGACGATTGGGCAATAAAATTCCCTCGACCCTGCATGGGTCGACCCCTGCAGGGTCGGTGAGGGTGGAAGGTTTTATTTGACCGGGGGCGTTGCCCCTGGCTACTCACATGGATCCCCATCAGGGATCTTAATTCTCGTGAAGCGGGATTCAGGTCAAACTGGATGGGGGCGATAAAATCAGATCCTTAATTCCCACCGGAGCTTTGAGGCCCGGCGACTCGAACCGTCATATTGGAAACCAGGGAGTCAGGAGGGTTCACGATCACTTGCTCGCTGCCGTTTAAGCCGGAGACGACCTCCACTTCATTTCCAAAATCACGTCCGAGCGTCACAGGAATTAACGCCACGCGGTTGTTATTCTGAAGGGTTGCGACCTGAAGTCCCGCCGACCGGAAAATCAGAGTGTTGACCGGCAGCATGAATGTGGAACTCCCGCCGGGAAGCTGGAGATGCATTTCCGCGTAGGCGCCCGGCAGAAGTTCTCCGGTAGGATTGGCCACGTCAAATTCGGCAAGCAGGGTGCGCGTGGCGGCGTCAATCGATTCCGCCGTCCTCACGAGTTTCCCCTGGAAGCGGCGTCCGGGAAATTCCGCCAGCGTCAAGTCCGCCATCAATCCCGGTCTGGCCACGCGCGAGTAGGTTTCCGGCACATTAACATACACTCTCATTCGATGAATCGACGCGATATGGAACAGCTCCTGGGCGGGACCGCCATTGCCGGAATTGATGAGCGCGCCAATATCGATTTTACGCGCCGTGATCACGCCATCGAAAGGCGCATAGATTTTCTGGAAAGATTGCAAATCTTCCAGCCGCTTGACGTTTGACTGTGCGGACGCGACCATCGCTTTTTTAGCTTCAAAGTTGCCCGTGGCGTTATCCACATCCTGCCTGGCGATGGCGTCAGTCTTCAGCAGGCCCTGGTAACGAGCCGCGGTAATCTCAGCCAGGTGATAGTTGGCTTGGGCGGTGTTCAGGTCAGCGCGAGCTTGCTGGAGTTGCTGGTCAATTTCAGGCGTATCGATTTCAGCAAGCAGTTGGCCGGCCTTTACATGCGCTCCAATGTCCACGTACCAGCGCTTAAGATATCCGTTGGTGCGGGCGTAGATTGGAGAATCGGTGAACGCCTGGATGTTGGCGGGAAGCACAATGTCCTGGGACGGGGAGGCGCGCCTGGGGTGGATCACTGAAACCGTGGGGACCGCCATTGCCTGCGTTTCGCGCGTCAGCGTGGCGGAGTTTTTGCTGCGAGAGGCAATCCCCCAATAAACGATTCCGGCCACCGCGATTACGGCGATTATCAGGATGAGGAATCCGGTAAAGCTTCGTGGGGGAACAGAGCGCGGCCTCTCCTCCCCTGGTTTGTCATCCGTGCCCGGCTCGGTTTCAAAATCATAACCCTGGTTAACTTTCATCCACCCCTCCGCGAACAGACGCCACAATCATTGGCCGGGAGCATCCGGAATCGCCGGCTGCGGCTTCGAACTCTTGCGAGCATGCACCAATCCAAAAACGGTGGGCACAAAAATTACCGTGGCAACCGTGGCGAACATCAGGCCGCCAATTACGGCGCGCCCCAACGGCGCATTCTGCTCGCCGCCTTCTCCCATTCCCAGCGCCATGGGGACCATCCCGATGATCATGGCGAGCGCCGTCATGAGCACGGGGCGGAAGCGGGTGACGCCCGCCTCCACCGCAGCATCCCACGCGCCAATGCCCTCCTTCACCCGATCCTTGGCGAAGCTTACCACCAGAATGCTGTTGGCTGTTGCAACTCCCATGCACATGATTGATCCCGTGAGGGCAGGCACGCTGAAAGTGGTGCCGGTCACAAACAAGAGCCAGACAATTCCGGCAAGGCCCGCCGGCAACGCCGTGATGATGATGAAGGGATCCAACCAGGACTGGAAATTCACCACGATCAGAAGATAGGCAAGAATGATGGCGAATAAAAGGCCGGAGAGGAGGCCGACAAAAGACGACCGCATGGTTTCAATCTGGCCCCTGACAATAATTTGCGAGCCGCGCGGCAGATCCTTGCGGTTCTTGTCGATGATGGAGGTAATGGCCCTCGACACGGAACCCAGATCACGACGTTGCACCGAACCGTAAATGTCAATGACGGGTTGCACGTTGTAATGCGAAATAGCGGCGGGTCCCTTGCCCCGGCTGATGGAGGCGAGGCTGCCCAGGATTTCAGGATGAGCGCCGCCCGGCCCCGTTAACGGGATATTCTCAAGGCTTTGCAGCGAGTCGATTTTGTATTGCGGCGTCTGTGCCGTCACTGAGTAGCTTACTCCATTCTTCGGATTCAACCAGAATGTGGGCGAAGTCTGGAAGCTGCCGCTGAGTGAAATGAGCATGCTGCTGGCAATATCGCGTTGCGTAAAACCGGCTTGCCCGGCCTTGGTGCGGTCTACTACAACGTGCAGCAGAGGCTGATCGAAAGGCTGCTGAATTCGCAAATCCACCGCACCCGGAACCTGTTTGAGTTGCGTGAGCAGTTGGGCGGCGAACTGACGGTTGGCGTCCACGCTCCGCCCCACCACTTGAACGTCAAGGGGAGCGGGCAGTCCGAAATTCAGAATCTGGCCAACCATGTCGGCGGGCAGAAAATAAAACGACACGCCGGGGAATTCCCCGGGCAGCCGCAGTCGAAGATCGTGAACGTACTTCTCCGTGGGATGATGATTCTCCGACAGGGTTGCCAATATGTCCGCGTCTCCGGGGCCGATGGGCGCTGAGTTACTATAAGTCAGGTTGATTCCGCTAAAAGGCAAACCAATATTATCGATAACACTGGAAAGTTCCTCGGGCGGAATTTGTTGGCGAATCGCGGTCTCCACGCGGTCACAGAGCGGAGCCATTTCTTCAATGCGAGTGCCCGTCGGCGCGCGCAGATGCAATTTGAACTGGCCGCTGTCCACCGCGGGAAAGAAGTCTTCACCCACCCAGGGCACCAGCGCAAATGAAAACACGCAGGCAAGCACAAAACAGAATACGAACACGTTGCGGCGTCGAATGCAACTTTCAAGCAGCCGTCGATAGGATGCCTGAAAGCGCTCAAATGCTTTTTCAAACCCGGCTTGCAATCGGACCAGGGGATTTCTGCTTGCGGCGGCCTGAGCCTGCAATCCCTCCTCATGAGCCTGCAACAAATACCTGGCCATGGTGGGCACCAGCGTTCGCGAGAGCAAGTAGGAGGCCAGCATCGCGAACACCACCGATTCAGCCAGGGGCACAAACAAATAGCGCGCCACACCGGTAAGAAAAAACATGGGCACGAACACAATGCAAATAACCAAAGTGGAAACCAAAGCGGGCACGGCAATTTGCTGGGCGCCGTCCAGGATGGCTGGCTCAATTTCTTTTCCCTGGGCCAGATTCCGATGGATGTTCTCAATCGTTACGGTCGCGTCGTCCACCAGAATACCGACGGCGAGCGCCAGCCCGCCCAGCGTCATAATGTTGATTGTTTCTCCCAGGGCGCTGAGAACGATGATGGAGGTCAGGATGGAAAGCGGAATTGAGACGGCGATGATCAGCGTGCTGCGCCAGCTTCCGAGGAAAATGAGAATCATGGCGCCGGTCAGGCACGCCGCAATCAGACCTTCCCGCAGCACGCCCTGGATGGCTGCGCGGACAAATAAGGACTGATCCGCCAGGGCGTGAATCTGAAGCTCTGGCGGGAGGCCGGCCTCAATTCCCGGAAGCATTTGTTTGACACCGGAGATGATGTCCAGCGTGGACGCGTCCCCCGTCTTTAACACCGACAGCAAGACAGCCCGTTGTCCGTCGACGCGAACAATGTTTGTTTGCGGTGGATAGCCATCGCGGACGTGAGCGACGTCGCGGATGTAAATCGTGCTGTTCCCCACATTTTTGATGGGGAGATTATTAAGTTCTTCCACCGTCTTCGGGCTGCTGTTGAGGTCAACGTCGTACTCGAGGCCTCCAATCTTTGCCGTGCCCGCCGGAAGAATTAGATTTTGGACGCTGAGAGCATTCGTCACATCAAGCGGTGATAAGCCCTTGGACTGCAGTCCGGCCGGGTCAAGGTCCACTTCCACCTGCCGAAACTTGCCTCCGTATGGATAGGGCACGCCGGCGCCGGGTACGGTGATGAGTTGCGTCCGAACAAAATTTACGCCGTAGTCAAATAATTGTTGTTCGGGAAGCGTGCGGCTGGAAAGCGCGAGTTGCAAAATGGGAACCGTGGAAGCGTTGTAAGTGATGACCAGCGGCGGGTTCGTTCCCGGCGGTAACTGCCGGAGCTGGGTTTGGGATATTGCCGTCACTTGCGCGATTGCCGTGCTGATATCAGCCTTGGGCTGGAAAAAAATCTTGACCACGCCTACGCCATTCAATGATTGCGACTCAATGTGCTGGATGTCATTCACCGTCGTCGTTAATGCGCGTTCGGTGGTCGTGACGATTCTGTCTGAGATTTCTCCGGCCGATAGACCGGAATAATTCCAAATTACGCTGACCACCGGAACGTTGATGTTGGGGAAAATGTCGGTGGGAGTGCGTAGGATCGCGAGCGGGCCCAGAATCAGAATAACCAGAGCCACCACGACAAAAGTGTATGGCCGCCGCAGTGCCAGTCTGACAATCCACATAAGGCAGACCCTTCGTCGTGAAGAATCACGGAATAAAGGCCGGAATAAAAGTTAACGTCTTGTGCTTGACAAGCGATTCTCCAAACTGGAAATTGGAACAAGCTTTTCTAATATATCACCTGAAATAAAACACGGCGTTCAAAATTAAAGCTCATGAGAAAACCCATGCGGAACTTCAACATGATGTTCAGTGACGGGACCGGCGCCCTGTTGCCTGGACCCGTTCTGGCGCCAGCGGCCGGCAAGACGGAGTTCGTCGCCTGGCAGGCTTCATCGCGAGGAGGGCTCGTTCGCGTGCGGTTGGAAGGTGAACGGGTAATTCTGGGAGGTCAGGGCGTTGCCGTGCTGCGCGGGGAACTCGCGTGAACGCGCGGCACGTTCGATCAACAATATCTGCCAGTAGCATATCAACGAAAGTTAACTGCCTTATTAACTTCCAACTTTCCGAACCGCATACATGCTAAAATGCAGCATGTATGCGCCACCCGCGTTGGACCAATTGCTCTCTTACCTAAGTTGGAGGGATACAAAAGCCGCGGTGCTGATTTTTCAGTAGGAACGCGAATTTCACGGACGTACTCAAGAAGATTGCGGCGACCGCCCCGAACCACAGGTGCTTTAAACGGACAGGCGGCAATCCCCATGAGTCCAGCTTTCGCTACGTGTTCCACCTGCCCACCGACCGAAGCCGGGAAATAATCCTCACTGTGGTCGCCTTCGACGTGCCTAAAGCCGAACACCCTTCAAGTCAGTTGCCTGGACCTGCGACTCCGAGCTGATAGCGCTGACCGCCGGGATTGCGGTCTGCCTCTTTTCATGCGCTGTTAGATTCGTGTTCTCGGATCAGAAGGCATCCTCAACCGGCCACCCATTAGGTCGGTGCTTCGCCCGCTGCCCCGCCAGGTGGCATAGGGAGAAAACGATCAGCCGATGGGGAGTCAGGGTTTCGTCCCCACATCGTCCGCCCAATTAACCGTCTGCCTCACGTCAATATGCTTCGAGCACTCTTCGAGGGTGTGGTCGTTCGTCACCAGCACGGCTCCCACGGCGGCAGCATGGGCGGCTATCAGTAGGTCCATGTTCGCCAGCGGTTTGCCGATTCGTTCCAGCGTGGCGCGGGCCTTGGCGTAGGCTCGCGCCGCGGCAGAGTCCCAAGCCAGGATGTCAATCTTGGACAGGAACAGCTCAACGGCAGCCTCCGTGGCCGCCGAGAGCTTCCCGCGGGAGAGGCCGAAGCGGATCTCCGCCTCGGTCATCACAGAGATGCAGACGTCGTGATCCGCGCTCGCTCGCTCGAGCTTCCGGCGGGCATGCCGGGACTGACCCTTGACGATGTAGCTCACGGTGTTCGTGTCGAGCAGGTAAATCATACCGTCTCCCGCTCCTGGGGCAAGCTCCGGTCGCGGCCGGCGAAAAGGTCCTCAGGCACGCCGGCACGGTCGAGCGCGGCGAACACTTCGCTCCAGTTCGCCGGCTTGCTGGACAGAATCACGTCTCCGGTGCGCGGGTTACGGTCGATGAAAACTTCCCTGGTGTCGAACCGAAACGCAGCCGGCAGGCGCACCGCCTGACTGCGGCCATTGGTAAAAACTTTGGCTTTTTGTCGCACGATCAATCCCTCCTTTGCAGTGATATATACCATGATATACATCAAGGCTCTGAACGTCAAGCCGTGGAAACATGGGGCGTGGTAGCCGCAGACTTTGAAAAGAGCGGAGGGAGCCATCGTTTGGCTTCCTCCGCGCCATCAATTCAATCAATCGGTTTTAGTCCGGCGTTTTCCGCGGCCAGCCGCGCGATGGTGGCCCAGTCTGCATCCTGCTTGCCCTGAGCCATCAGCGTGATGAAGTGGTCGCGAACCAGGCTGGCGAGCGGCATGGGCACGGAAGCAGACTCTGCGGCGGCGAGGACCAGCCGCACGTCTTTTAATCCCAGCGGAACTTTAAAGCCCACCGGCTCGTATTTATCATCGGCGATCAACTTGCCGTAGGTTTTATGCACGGGCGCGGTAAATAACGAACTGGTTAAGAAATCCAAAAACTGGTGTGGATTTACGCCGTATTTGCGCAGCAGCGCGAAGGCTTCGCCCAAACTTTCGATGGTTGATGCAATCAAGAAGTTTCCACCGAGCTTGATGACATTCGCCACGGGAGCGTCTTCGCCCATCGCAAAAGTGCGTTGCCCCATTGCATCGAAGAGCGGCTGACATTCACTGACCGCTTTTCGCGGCCCCGCGGCGACAACAAAAAGTTTCGCCGCCACAGCAGCTTCGGGCCTTCCAAAGACCGGCGCCGAAACGTACGATTGTCCGCGTATCGCATGAGCATCGGCCAGGCGCTTCGACAACGCCACACTGATGGTGCTCATGGAAATGTGGGTTGCGCCCCGCCCCAGAACTTCCAGAACTTTGCCCGCCCCGAAGACCATGTCCTCCAGCGCCGGATCGTCAGCCACCATGGTGACCAATACAGGCGCGGCCGCGGCGTCAGCGGGTGACGCGGCCACCAGGGCGCCTTCGGCTTGCAGCGAGTCCGCCCGGCTTCGAGTTCGGTTATAAACCACCAGCTCGTGGCCTGCCTTCAATAAATTCCGTGCCATCGGCTGGCCCATATTGCCAAGGCCGATCCATCCAACTTTCATTCGTTATCCCTCCGTAGAATTTTAATCGTGTCGCGGCGCCGCCATCCGTTCACTTTGTTCAGCACAAGTTCTGGCGGTGAACTCCGCCCGCGAATCTCAACGGGCAGGATGCTCGTGCCACGCGGAATTGGCGCGCCTGGCTCATTCAGAAATGGGCTGTCGGTTATTTCCTGTAGAGATCAGGGAACTCCTTTTTGAGCGCTCGCAGCTTGGGCAGATCGTTGAACACGATATACGGGTAGGTGGGGTTGCGCTCCAGGAAGTCCTGGTGATAATCTTCCGCTGGGAAAAAAGCTTTTAAGGGAACAACCTGAGTGACAATCGGCGCAGAAAAAACTTTGGCCTTATTCAGTTGATCGATGTAAGCCAGGGCGATTTTTTTCTGGTCATCATTGGCATAGAAGATTACCGAGCGATATTGAGTTCCGGTATCAGGTCCCTGGCGGTTCAACTCAGTGGGATCCGTTGCCACGGAGAAAAAGACTCTGAGCAACTTGCTGTAGGAAACCTGTTGCGGGTCAAAGGTAACTTTTACAGACTCGGCATGCCCCGTCGTCCCGGTGCTCACCAGCTCATATTGCGCCGTCGATGCGTTACCGCCCGAATAACCTGATACCACGCGGGAAACTCCCTTCACGTGTTTGAACACGCCGTCAACTCCCCAGAAGCAGCCTCCGGCGAAAACTGCGGTCTGCTTGCCACTGGCAGCGGGGGCAGTGGACTCGCCCGCAAAGGCAGGAATCTGTCCATGGGCGGTGGAGCAAGCCATCGCTCCCAGCACGGGAAGAATAAAAAACAATCCAGCTAAAAAATGAAAACGCCTGTTACCAAAATTCCACATGGAAGGCCTCCCTGGCTTGCCGCGCTGAACGAAATAAAAGATCAAAGTCCGTTCGGTGCGCTCAAATTGTCACTGCTGCATTCTCGCAACTGAAGTCGCGGATGATTCTTCTCGTCTTCTTCAGGCTAACTTGACGAACCGCAGGGCCACCGAATTCATGCAATACCGAAGTCCGGTGGGCCTGGGCCCATCGTCAAAAACGTGTCCCAGATGGGCATCACACCGGCGGCAGGAAACCGCCGTCCGGACCCCATAGCTGTAATCGGAAGTCTCCTCAACATTTTCTTTGGCGATGGGCGCCCAGAAACTCGGCCAGCCCGTACCCGAGTCAAACTTCGTCTCGGAGCTGAAAAGCGCCGTGTCACAGCAAATACATCGGAACAATCCCTTATCATGGACGTTCAGAAGCGCGCCTGTAAACGCCATCTCCGTGCCCGCCCTCCGTGTGATTTCAAACGAGGCGGGCGTGAGCAGCTTCCGCCATTCGGCATCGCTCTTGACGATTTTCGGAACCACCACCACGCCCTGCCGTATGCCCGCATCGGAGAATTCAACAATGTGAACCATCCTGGGCGGCCAGGCTGGCAGGCCCCCGGCTTCCACAGCTTCGGGCCTTTTCGCGCGCCAAAGGGCGAGGCCGGCCAGCGCCGTCGCGGACAATCCAAGAAATACTCTGCGGTCGATATTGCGTGGTGATTTTTCTTTCGTAATATCAGTTTCAAACATTTTAATCTCCCTTGGACGGGCGTGTGGTGCCCGCTAGGTTTTGTAATAATCAGCAGGGCCATTCATGGGCCAGCCTCAGGCCAGCCGAATCTTTGTCGCGGAGATCGGTCATTATAAATTCCTCTGTCGTCATTTCAAGCCCCAATCACATATGATGCACGCTGAAGCCGCTACGAAGCAGGAAACAAAGATTCTGCCGCCCCCAGGATCTCGTGGCTGCCCTGGAGTTCAATAAATACCACGGCGCGAAGGTCGTTTCGTTTCCATTCCCTGGAAATCCTGATGGTCGGGCGGGCGAGGAAGGAAGCATCGGGCTTCGCGTCAAGCCTGCCGATCATTTTCAGTTCGCGTACCACCGCCGAGTATTTAAGATTCCGGCCTGAATTTTCACCCCCCGCAACATTGGATTGCAAATTGTTTTCAGTAACGGCAAGAAACACCCAGCCTTTTTGCTTCGCTCCTTTCAGAGGAATATTTTCAACCTGAACGGCAAATGACGCCGAATTGTGGGCAGACGAATTCGCCGGGG
>DASYXZ010000194.1:0-14574 GCA_035934315.1 Terriglobia bacterium
GGCGCTCGCCGCTACAACTCGAGGAAGCGCTGCCTATCGCGAAACAAATCGCCGAGGCACTGGAAGCGGCGCACGAGCGCGGCATCATCCATCGCGACTTGAAACCTGCGAACGTGAAAGTGACTCACGAGGGCGTGGTGAAGGTTCTGGATTTCGGACTGGCCAAAGCCCTGGCACCGGAGGATTCGGGAACCAACATTTCGAATTCTCCGACGATCAGCATTGCCGCAACCCAGGCAGGCATGATTCTGGGTACGGCTGCTTACATGAGCCCGGAGCAGGCAAAAGGAAAATCCGTGGATCGCCGCGCCGACATCTGGGCGTTCGGCTGCGTGTTCTACGAAATGCTGACGGGAAAAAAGACATTCGAAGGTGAAACGACTTCGGATGTTTTGGCGGCGGTGATCCGCGCCGAGCCGGAGTGGAATGAGTTGCCGCAAAACACACCGCCGTCGATTCAAAAACTCCTCCGGCGCTGCCTTGAGAAAGATTCCAAGCGCCGCTTGCAGGCCATCGGCGAAGCGCGTATTGCCATTGAAGAAACCCTGAGCGGAACGACGGACGTTGGAGCGGCGGGCTATGACCGCCGGGAGGAAGAGAAAATCGGCGGTCACAGACCGCCGCTACAGCGCGCATTGCCGTGGGCGCTGGTGCTTCTTGCGAGCGCAGCCTTCTTCATCACGCTGGGCTTTCTCTGGCGCGCGACACGTTCTTCCCCGGCGCCACCGATGGAACTAAGCCTTGACATTCCTTCAACGCAGCAACTTAACACGACGTCCGGTCCCGCCGCTCTGATTTCACCGGATGGTTTGCGCATCGCCTACGCGTCGCTGACGGGGCAAGGGAAAAACCAGATTTATGTTCGCGAGCTGGACAAACCGGAGGCGACGCTGCTCGAGGGTGCAGAAGGAACCGCGCTCTTCTTTTCGCCTGACGGGCAATGGATCGGGTTTTTTGGTGGCGCGAAGCTTGAAAAGGTTTCCGTGTTCGGCGGAGCGCCCATTGCTCTTTGCAACGCCAACCGAGATCGCGGCGCCTCGTGGGGTGAGGACGGCACGATTGTCTTCACGCCGGACCTAACCGCTCCTTTGGACCGTATTCTGGCTTCGGGGGGCACGCCGGAAGCTGTCACGCATCTCGATGCGGGCAGAAAAGAAATCACCCATCGCTGGCCGCAGATTCTGCCCGGCGGCATGGACGTGCTGTTCACAGCCTCGGCGGATAATAACAATTACGATCACGCTTACGTTGAAGCCGCCTCGCTTTCCACGGGCCTGGCGAAAGTGCTGGTCGAGAACGCCTATTTCGGCCGGTATCTTCCCTCCGGCTATCTCACCTACGTGTCCGGTGGCACGCTGTTTGCGGTACCCTTCGACGCGAAAGAACTGAAGGTGACCGGGACGGCCATGCCGATCATCCAAAATATCCAGGCGGATTTGACAACCGGAAGCGCACAGTTCAGTTTTTCAAGGACCGGCACAGTTATCTACCTCACCGGACAAGGATTGAGTTCGCAAGTGACCTTGGCGCTTCTCGACCGCAAGGGCGTGGCCAGTCCGCTCATTAAGCAGCCGGGCGATTACTTCGCGCCACGGTTTTCACCCAACGGCAAACAGCTTGCATTACAGGTAGGCATAGGCAACGTGTGGGTCTACGATTTGGCGCGAGGAACCATGACGCCACTCACATTCAACCCAGCCAACTGCATCTTTCCGGCGTGGTCACCGGATGGGAAAAGGATCGCCTGCGATCGTCCGACCGCTTTAGGGGCCGGCTACGGAATTAGCTGGCTGCCCTCCGACGGGACAGGCAGACTGGAATCCTTGACCAAAGGGAGCACGGTCGTACAGCGTCCGTCTTCGTGGTCTCCAGATGGCAAGACCCTGGCGTTTGATCAATTTCGCGCCAAAACCGGGAGCTGCTGTGATATCTGGACGCTGACCTTCGATGCCAGCGGCCGCCCTGAGGAGCCCAAGCCGTTCCTTGGCCAGGACTTGACCACCGCGTTAGCCTATCCGGCTTTTTCGCCGGACGGCCATTGGCTGGCTTACGCATCCGATGAATCCGGGGGGCCACAGGTTTACGTTGTCCCTTATCCCGGCCCAGGGGGAAAAAGACAAATCTCCAGTGTGAGCGGTGTGTTTCCGCGATGGTCCGAGGCTGGACACGAATTGTTCTTTATTCAGTTGGGTAACCCGCCCGCCATGGTTTCGGTTCCCTATAGCGTACAGGGAAATTCGTTTCAGCCGGGCATGCCGACGATTCTCTTTCAGGGAGGGTTCGAGTTGCGAATTCCCTTCCCATCGTTTGACGTTGCGCCGGATGGGAAGCATTTCGCCATGTTCGAACCGGTAGCGGTAGGCGGGAAACCCGGCACGCCCACACCGCCCACGGTCGTGGTGAATTGGTTCACCCGTGTGCAACAATTGGTCGCCGCCGGCCAGAAATGATACGCCTGACCCACGATTTTCGGTCAGCGAAATTGTATTTGAAATGACGCTCGCAGCGGGAAACCAACTCGGGCCTTATGGGATCCTGGCGCCTTTCACGCCACGGGGCACGATGGTGGGAAAGTTAATTTGTGTGCTCATCGAAGAGAAACAGAGTTATAATCCGGCCCATTCAAAAGGAGGAATCATGTCTAACGATTCAGAGGTAAGTCGTCGAGATTTTTTGAAGTCGAGCGCCAAGACGGGAGCAGGACTTGCCGCGCTCAGCGGCATCACGTTTATCACCCATCCGGAGCGCGTTTTTGGCGCCAACGATCGCGTGCGGGTGGCCGTTTGCGGACTGCATGGGCAGGGATTTGTACACGTCCGGCAGTACTCCAAAATCCCCAACGTGGAAGTTGCCGCAGTATGCGAAGTGGACGAAAACGTTTTGAACGAACGCTTGGCCACCATGCAAAACAAGATGGGCCTGCGCAAACCCGAAACCTTCATCGACGTTCGCAAGCTGATGGACGATAAATCCATCGACGCCGTGTCCATCGCCACACCCAATCATTGGCACTCGCTGATGGGGATTTGGGCTTGCCAGGCGGGCAAGGACGTTTATGTGGAAAAACCCTGCTCGCATAATTGGTGGGAAGGCCGGCAACTGGTGCGCGCGGCCCAAAAGTACAATCGAATCGTCCAACACGGAACTAACAGCCGATCCGGCGACGCCATCATCGAGGCGATCCAAAAAATGCGCGATGGATTGATCGGCGAAATTTATTTGTCCCGGGGCTTGTGCTTCAAATGGCGTGACACCATCGGGCACACTCCCCAGGAGCCCACGCCCGCCGGCGTTCATTACAAACTGTGGACCGGCCCGGCGCCCCTGAAGCCCTTTACCAAAAATCGTTTTCATTATAATTGGCACTGGATATGGGACACCGGAAACGGAGACCTCGGCAACCAGGGCATCCATGAGCTGGATGTGGCGCGTTGGGGGCTGGGCGTGGATTTTCCCGTCAAGGCGTCAGCCATCGGCGGCCACTTTATGTTTGACGACGATCAGCAGACCCCCAACACTTTGAACTGCGCCTATGAATTTGAAGCGCCGGACGGCAAGCGCAAAATGCTGGAGTTTGAAGTACGCCATTGGATAACCAACCATGAAGCGGGGATCGGCAGCGGCGCTTTCGGGAGCAAGGGCGTGCCGCCGGCGGGCCTTACTGCCCCGGAAGCCAAGATCGCCAACAACCGCCGCGCGCGCCCCAGGCTCGGTCCCTCGGCAGGGGATCACAACACCATTGGAAATATTTTTTATGGATCGAAAGGCTACCTGGCCATGGAAGGCTACGACTCTTACAAAAGCTGGCTGGGCGAAGAGCAGGAACCGGGGCCGGGAAAGCACGGCGGCGGCAACAACTGGGCCAACTTCATTGATTGCGTCCGCAGTCGTAAGAAAGAAGACTTGCACGCGCCGATTGAAGAGGGCCACAAGTCCGCCACCCTCATTCACCTCGCCAACGCTTCCTATCGTCTGGGCCGCACCATAAAGTTCGATCCGGAGACTCAGCAAGCGGTTGGGGATGACGAGGCAAACAAACTGCTGCGCGATGGCGACCGTGGATACCGCGCGCCATTCGTGGTGCCGGAGGAAGTTTAGGTTTGTGTCAACTGAGTTTGGCGCTGTAAGATTTGACTAACGTAAATGAGAGGCGTGTGTTGGCGCGTCACAAAGCGTGGCTCTCCTGGAGTTCGGGTAAAGACAGCGCTTGGGCATTGCACGTCTCGCGATTGAAGGGTGACGTGGAAATCGTCACCCTTCTGAGCACGGTCAACTCTACCCATGGCCGCGTAGCCATGCACGCGGTACGGGAGAGTTTGCTCGAGGCGCAGGCTGAAGCTGTGGGTTTGCCGCTGGTTAAGGTTCCCATCCCCTGGCCGTGTCCAAATGAAAATTACGAAGAAGCAATGGGCCACGCCATGGCGCAAGCGCGCGCCGAAGGCGTAACCCACATGGTCTTTGGAGATTTATTTCTGGAGGACATCCGCAAGTATCGCGTGGAAAAACTCAGCGCCTGCGGCATGACGCCGCTGTTTCCCATTTGGGGGTTGGATACCGCGGGTCTCGCCCGGGAAATGGTTGCCGCGGGATTGCGCGCCTATCTCACCTGCGTCGATCCGAAACAACTTGATCCAAAATTTGTGGGGCGCGTCTTTGACGCCCGACTGCTGGCAGAACTTCCGGCCGGCGTCGATCCCTGCGGGGAGAAGGGTGAATTCCATACCTATGCTTTTGCCGGACCTATGTTCCGCGCGCCCATCTCCGCCAGCGTGGGTGAAGTTGTGGAACGTGATGGATTCTTTTTTGCGGACGTCTTGCCCCTCGAAGCTGTCAGGCGCGTTTGAAATAATGTCGGCCGCGGAACGTGCCGCACCCGTGGAAATTCACATCGTCGCTTCCAATTAGAGTCCGTGTTTTGCTGCCATCCCTTTTAAGAATTGAACCGACTCTCGATACTGGGCGTCGATGTCTGAGACCATGCCAACGTCGACGGCTAGGTAGCCGGAAAATTTGTGTTTCTTGAGACCCTGGAAAACTCCGTCCCAATCCACGGTGCCCCGGCCTGCGGCCACGTGATCATTGACCTTGCCATCGTTGTCCGCCGCGTGGACATAAAAAATTCGCCGCCCGAGCTTCTCCACGCTTAGCGCCAGGATCTCCTTCTGTGCATTCTGGTGCGCCGTGTCAAGGACCGCGCCGAAATTATCATCACCCACAGCGTCCATCATTCGCAGGATAGCGTCCGTATTGCTCAGGAGCTCACCCACTCGCGGCTCCACGCAGAAGCGCAACCCTGCCTTTTTTGCTTCCTGGGTAAAAAAGCTGAAGCTCTCCACCATCGCGTCCCATTGCGGCTGCCATTCGAATGATGGATCCACTTCCACGCTGAAATGTTTTCCGTAACTGATGCTTTCCTTGTACGGTGAGTCGCCGCGAAAATGCAGGGGCGGGGTAAAACTATCCGCCTGGATGGTCGCACAATCGAAAAACTCAGCAATCTCGATTCCGCGCTTGAACAGGTCCCATGACGCGTCGCGTTCTTTGCGGTTCAGGCTGACTGACTGGGGCAGCACGGGGCAAAAATTAATGACGCGCAAACCCTGGTCGTCGCAGAACTTTTTGAGTTCGTTCCGTTTTTCGTATACGGCCATGAGATTTTCCCGCCGCACGCCCTCGAGTTCCACAAATTCGAATCCCAGCGCCTTCATTTCTCCCAGCACTCGAAACGTATTCTCGAGCGAGGGCGGATAACCATATTTGGTGATGGCATACAACCAGCAGCAACTGATTTTCATTTCTCAAAGCCTCCCCGATTAATGCGTGCATTGTACCGCGAGTTTAGTGTTTTACCCAAGAGACAATCCGGTCCTCCTGTGTTGAGCTAACTAAGTAGGAATTGTGGGAACAATCGAGCAATCATCGGTGTCAATACAAATGAAAGGTAAGGCAGCGGCGATAAAAATCCCGAGATGGCCCGCGAAGATCGAATTACGCCGGGTCCAAAACGAGGGGGCACCATGTTTGATGCCACATTGCTGGACTCCTCTCCCGCGAGCGCGCCGGTCCTGACGGCCCAACACTGGCTTGCCGGATTGTGTTTAGGTATCCTTGGCGGAGTGGCCGGCTATTTCGTTTTTCCATTGGTTTCTCAGCCTACGCCCGTGGCGCTGTTTTCAGAGTCCATTATTCTGGGCATGGGTGTAATGCTTTATGAACTGATGATCTGGTATGTCCTTGCGGATGCCCGCCATCTTCGATTCAGCATTTGGAAGTGGTCTCTGATTTTATTACTGCTCAACGTTGTCGGATTTGTGGCCTATCTTATTTATTCGGGAAGTAAAACCGACGATTGGAAACGGGCGGCGCTGCCCATTGCCTATTTGTTCGAAGGGATTGTGGTATGTGGCCTGGTGTTGTTCCCGCTGATCAATACACAAGCTCTGCCTGATTCGCGCTGGAGCATCTTATCAATTCCGCCCCCGCCTCCTTCGGCTCCGCCCGTCGCGAAGAGGTCGAGCCCAAGAGTGATACAACACGCGAGGCCGCTCAATTCCATAGCCGAACCCATACTCATCCCGCCGCACATCTTCCAAATTAAAGAAAGCCTGGACGTCTCGCAGATTGCTCCGCCCCACATGGCTTATGTTCCCGGTGCCGTCGAATTCGGACCGGGATCAGGGCAGGGTAATGTTCCTTTCGGGTTTTCAACCAATGGCTCGCTCCCCCCTCCGCCAGTCACCACCAGAGCCCCAGCCACCCAGCGAATCCATTTGACCAGTGTGATTGAAGAAGCCAAATTGATTTTTCATCCCAGCCCGGAATACCCGCCACTCGCCAGAAGAGCGCGCATCCAGGGCACAGTGCTATTAGAAGCGATCATCAGCAAGGATGGAACCATTCAGGATTTGAAAGCCGTCTCAGGCCATCCGCTCTTGATCCAATCTGCCCTGGATGCTGTTTCGCATTGGCGCTATCAGCCCACACTTTTGAACGGGCATCCCGTGCAAGTGGATACTGAAGTCCAGGTGAAATTTATTCTGGGCGATTGATTAAAGTCCCGTTGCCGCGGCGCTCGTTTTTCATCCGCGCAAAAAGGTCGTGGAAAAAGCTCCATTTGGGTCGCCGGACATTTCTCTGCCGACTCCAAAGGCGCATCACCCCCCCCGCGCCGCCGGGTTGTACTCCCTCCCTGACTGTGACAACATGGGCTGATTCCGCTCGTGGTCAAACTCGAGATGGAAAAATTAAGTCCACTATGCAGCGGCTCTCTCTCATCGAATATCTCGACGATTTCCGCAAGCGTGGCGCGGAGATCGCTTGCGTCCACCGGCGCGGCTATCGAATAATTCGCTGGACCTACCAGGAGATAGCCGAATACGCGAGCCAATTTGCGCGACACCTGGAGGCGCTTGGGATTGTAAAAGGCGATCATGTCCTGATCTGGGGAGAAAATTGCGCGGAATGGGTGGTTGCATTTTTTGGATGTGAGTTGCGAGGCGCGGTTGTGGTTCCGGTGGACAGTATTGCCACGGCCGATTTTGCCTTGCGCGTCTCGAAAACTGTTAATGCGAAACTGTTGGTTTGCTCAAGGGAAATGGCGCGGCTTAACTCCTTGTTGCCCGTTATCCTTTTCGACACTTTGCATGAAACTCTCTCGCTCTATTCGAAGGAGCACTACAAGGGTCCGGACTTGCAGCGATACGACCCTTTGGAAATCGTGTTTACTTCCGGGACCACTTCCGACCCGCGCGGAGTTGTCATCTCGCACGGCAACGTGCTGGCGAATCTCGAGCCGCTTGAAAAAGAAATCAAAAAATATCTTAAAACGGAACGGTTCTTTCACCCCATCCGGTTTTTGAACCTGGTACCTCTAAGCCATGTTTTCGGGCAATTTCTCGGACTCTTTGTGCCGCCTCTGCTTTCTGGCACGGTGATTTTCCATGACTCGTTGAACCCCTCGGAAGTCATCCGCACCGTCAAACGTCAACGGGTTTCCGTGCTGGTCGCGGTGCCCCGGATGCTCGAATCGCTTAAAGAAAAAGTGGAGCGCGATTTCGAAATCGCGGGGCGTTTGAATGATTTTCGGCAACGGCTTCAAACCGTCCGGACCCAACATATCCTCAAACGCTGGTGGCGTTTTCGAGACGTCCATGGCAAATTCGGCTGGAAATTCTGGGCCTTTATTTCCGGCGGTGCGGCACTCGATTCAGAAATCGAAATTTTCTGGCGGGAAATGGGTTTCGCCATCATTCAGGGCTACGGAATGACGGAAACCACATCGCTGGTCAGCGTGAATCATCCTTTGCGAATCGGAAAGGGCTCCATCGGCAAGCTTCTGCCGGGAATGGAAATCACCTTGGACGCGAGCGGGGAAATCCTGGTGCGCGGAGAGAATATTGCTTCGAGCTACTGGCGGGGTGACGACCTAAAGCCGACCACTGACACGACGGCGAAAAAGGACGGCTGGTTTCATACCGGTGATCTCGGTCAACTAGATGGCGAAGGGAATCTTTATTTCAAGGGGCGCAAGAAGGACGTGATCGTTACGCCCGAGGGGATGAAGATATATCCCGAGGACCTTGAGGCGGCGTTGAATCATCAACCGGAGGTGCGTGAGTGTGTGGTGGTGGGCGTGGCGCGGGGCGGGAACGCGGAGCCGTGCGCGGTTTTGATTCTGCGCCCGCCGCATCGAGACGCAGAACCCGTGGTCCGGCGCGCCAACCAATCTCTGGCTGGTTTTCAGCAGATTCGCCACTGGCTTGTCTGGCCCGATGAAGATTTCCCGCGGACCTCCACGCAGAAACCGCGCACCAAGGTTATTCAGGAATATGTTCAGGCACAAATCGGAGGGCCGGGCGGAACGGACGCGGAGACGGCAGCGCAACCCTGGACGCTCGCTGACTTGATCGGGCGGGTGACGGGTCACGGGCCCTCACACCTCGCGTCCAGCGACAGCCTGGCCACAGATTTGAATCTCAGTTCCATCGATCGAGTGGAATTGTTGAGCGCCATCGAAGACCGGTATCAGGTGGACTTGAATGAAACTGATTTT
Source organism: Terriglobia bacterium (assembly GCA_035934315.1). Lineage (GTDB taxonomy): Bacteria > Acidobacteriota > Terriglobia > UBA7540 > UBA7540 > DASYXZ01. The sequence continues at coordinate 9,053 of DASYXZ010000194.1, forward strand.
GGGGCTGCGACGACGGTGGGTGATCTTGAGAAAATGTTGCGCCAGCCAGCGGTCTCCGAAATTAAATACCGGTATCCGCTCTGGGCGCAACGCTGGCCCATCACCTGGGTTCGTTTGGCGGTTTATTATTTGTTGTCGTGGCCTGCGACGTTGTTGCTGGGCTATCCGCGCGTTCGGGGGCTGGAGAATTTGCGGGGAGTGAAAGGACCGGTGCTTATTGTTTCGAATCACATTACGAGCATCGACATAGGTTTTATTTTGGCGGCGTTGCCGGCGGGACTGCGACATCGTGTGGCGGTCGCGATGCTGGGAGAGCGTTTACAACCGATGCGACATCCACCCGCGAATCACAATATTTTCAGCCGTTGGCTTGACATGATCGACTACATGTTGGTGGTGGCGTTATTCAATGTTTTTCCGCTTCCCCAGCGGTCAGGCTTCCGAGAAAGTTTTGCCTTCGCCGGCGAGTCCGCAGACCGCGGCTACAGTGTGGTGGTATTTCCCGAGGGCAGGCGGACCGATGACGGAAAGATTGCTCCGTTCCGCGCTGGGATTGGGTTGTTGGCTAAAAAATTGGACCTGCCGGTGGTCCCCATTCGGATCGACGGGCTTTTTGAGTTGAAGAAGGCGGGTAAGAGAGCGGCGCGCCCGGGCGCCGTTACGGTCACGATTGGATCACCGATAGGAATTGATCCGAGCGCCGACCCGGAGTCGATTGCGCGCGACCTGGAAAATCGCGTGAGGTCGCTGGGCACGCCGCCATAAACGCAGGACGGCCATTAGCGGGCGATGAACAAACTTTCAGCGAATGGCCACTCCTCGTCCACCCATTGAGCGTCGCAAATGAAACCCGCCTGCGCGGCCATCCGGGCAACTTCCTCCAAATTATATTTGTGGCTGCTCTCTGTCCAAATGGTTTCATCTTCACGGAAGTGGACGTCGATGCCTGCTTTGGGAATTGAAACGGTTTGTGGGATGCTTGAGCGGAGGTGCATTTCAATCCGCCGCTCAAGCTGATTAAAGCGGGCGACATGCTGGAAAGTTTTCAAATCAAAGTTGGCGTCCAGTTCGCGATTGGCGCGCGCCAGCAAGTTGAGGTTAAATGCCGACGTAACGCCCAGCGGATCGTCGTAGGCAAGAATCAATTGGGGGGCAGGTTTTTCGAGGTCCGTGCCCAGCAGCAGGGAATCGCCCGGCTTGAGAATCGCTCTTACATCCCGCAGAAACCGGTCACTTGCCGTGCGGTCAAAATTTCCAATTGAGCTGCCCAGGAAAAGAACCAGGATGTGCCCGCCTGGGGCCCGCTTTGCGGCAACCTCGCGCAGACCGTCCAGGTAATCGCGCTGCAATCCCACGATACTGATTGAATCGAGCAGGTGGAGGTCAGCTTCGCACCGGGCGAGAGCGGCGCTCGAGATTTCAATGGGATAATAAACCGTGGGGCGCCGCCGGCAGAATGTCTTGAGCAGCCATCCGGTCTTCTTTCCGGTACCGCTTCCCAGTTCCGCCACGGCCACGGGTGTCGGGATCCGGTCCGCCATGGCGTCTGTATGGACCCGCAACAACCTCTCATCGGCGCGAGTCAGGCCATACTCGGGGAGCAAGCTGATGGCTTCAAAAAGCGCGGAACCGACATCGTCGTAGAAATATTTCGCCGGGAGTTCCTTCTGGTCGTTCATGCTCAAACCTGCGCGAACGTCCCTGGCAAATTGTGCCGTCGAGATTCGAGGCAATTCAGGAGCCGCCATCTGCCTCCCTTCCGGCCTTGGGATGGGTAGCTATCGCTTGAGGGAATTTGCCTTCCGGCGCCAACTGGTGCAGCATATACGGCGTGCGCTTGGAAATCTTTTCAACCATTGAGTGTTTTTATTTTCGTCGAATCACCAATGCAATTCCATCAAGTTTTCGAAGCCGAACCATCTTTAGCGAGGCCGCTGCAAAAAGTCAACACCTGCGGAAGCAAAACTGAAATCTTCTGGTACAAGTTTTGAGTTTTTGAAATTGCGAGATGAACTGTGGAACCATCAGCCGGGCAGCAGACGGTAATTGAATGTCGCGGGGCAGGGTATCGCCTTAACGGCGGCCGCGCTCTTCTCGCTGACTTAAATTTACAAATTCAGCAGGGAGAGACGCTCGTTTTGCTGGGCCGGAGCGGCTCCGGCAAGACCACCACGCTCAAGCTCATCAACAGGCTCCTGGTGCCGACCGAGGGTGAAATATTGGTGGAAGGCCGGGCAACGACGGCATGGGATCCGATCCGATTGAGGCGGCGCATCGGCTATGTCATCCAGGAAGTCGGCCTCTTTCCTCACTTCACGGTGGAGCACAATGTCGGGTTGGTGCCGTCGTTGGAAGGTTGGGAGGCGGATCGCATCCACGCGCGAGTAAGCGAGTTGCTACGCCTGGTGGATTTGGATCCGGAACAGTTTGCCACGCGGCGCCCGCATGAATTATCGGGCGGGCAAAGGCAGCGCGTTGGCGTGGCCCGGGCGTTGGCAGTGGATCCTCCGGTGTTGTTGATGGATGAACCCTTTGGCGCGCTTGATCCGGTAACCCGCGCCGAGATGCAACGCGAGTTTAAACTGCTGAGGAAGCGGCTGAATAAAACGATTGTCTTCGTGACGCACGATGTGCGCGAAGCGCTTTTACTGGGATCGCGAATTGCTTTGCTGGCGGGCGGCAGATTAGTGGGCGCTTATCCACCGCAGGATTTTATGAATGCGCAGGAGCCGGAAGTGAAAGCTTTTGTGGCATCCCTGGGAGAATGATAATCAGAAAACAGGAGTCAGAAGGCAGAAGGGAGAAGGGAGAAGGGAGAAGGGAGAAGGTGGTAGGCTGGAAGCAAAAGCATTTGCCGGTACAGTTATTGACTGCTTTCGGCTGAGGGGGGTAGCGCGTGAGCGTATTTGATTTCCTGGTGCGTAACCGGGTAGAAGTTTTCCAATTAACGGTCGAACATTTGGCGATGGTGGGCATTTCCATGGTGTTGGCCACGCTGATCGGAATTCCGCTGGGCATCGCGTTAACGCGGCACGCGCCGCTCAAACGGTGGGTGATGGGCGCGGCGAATGTGGTCCAGACCGTGCCGAGCCTGGCTATGTTTGGTTTTTTAATTCCCGTCCCATTCATCGGAGGCATCGGCAGCCGCCCGGCCATCGTGGCGCTTACCCTTTATGCGCTGCTGCCTATTCTACGTAATACCTACACTGGTATTATTAATGTAGATTGCGCCGTGATGGAAGTGGCTCGCGGCATGGGGATGACGGACGGGCAAATCCTGTGGCAGGTGGAAATTCCGCTTTCGCTGGAGGTGATTCTGGCGGGCGTTCGTGTGGCCACGGTGATATCCATCGGCGTGGCGACCATTGCCGCGGCCATCGGGGCGGGCGGATTGGGGACCTATATTTTCCGCGGCGTGGCGATGGTGGATAATCAGGTCATTCTCGCGGGAGCCATTCCAGCCGCCGTTCTGGCCGTGATGGCGGATGTAAGCCTGGGCTGGGCGGAAAAACGGCTGGCGGTGAGATGACATGTATCGCCGCGCCGTCTTATTTTTTGTCCTGCTTCCGTTTGTTTTATCGAGCTGCCGCCCGGCGGGGGGGCGTCGAATTATAATCGGCTCAAAGAATTTCACCGAGCAGATTGTTCTGGCGGAGTTACTGAGCCAGTACATTCAATCCCATACTGACATCAAAGTGGAGCAGCGCGATAATCTCGGCGGAACACTCATCTGTCAACAGGCCATCCGGTCGGGTGCGATCGATCTTTATGTCGAGTACACGGGCACGGCTCTTACAGAGATCCTCAAAGAGACGCCCTCTGGCAATTCGACGGATATTTACAATCGAGTGAATACCGATTACGCCCATCGTTTTGGTTTGGTAGTGACCGAGCCGCTGGGGTTCAACAACACGTTTGCCATGGTGATTCGCGGCGAGGACGCCCGTAAGCTGAAGCTGCGAACGATTTCCGATATTGCGCCCATCGCGCCGCACTGGCGGGCCGGATTCGGCTACGAGTTCATGGAGCGCCCTGATGGTTTCCACGGACTGGCAGAGACTTATCATCTGCGCTTTGCGGAGCCACCCCGGACAATGGAACTGGGCTTGATTTATCGCGCTCTCGAGGAAAAGCTGGTGGATATCGTCGCAGGAAATTCCACCGACGGCGTGATTTCTGCTCTCGACTTCACCGTGCTCGAAGACGACCGCCATTATTTCCCGCCTTATGACGCAGTGCCGGTGGTCCGTACCGACACGCTGAAAAAGTTTCCTGAATTGCGGGCGGCGCTGCGTGAACTCGGCGGGAAACTGTCAGAAGATGAAATGCGCCGTCTAAACTATGCTGTGGACGGAGAACATCGCGACGTCAGACAAGTGGTGAGCGAATTTTTGCGAGCCAAAAAACTTTGAAGGGTCGGGGTCGAAGATGTTTTCCTTTTTGACCCGTTCCACCTCAGGATTTGGTTGATGGCTTGCCGCATACCACCGGACCAAAAAGCAACGAGCCGTCCCTGATATTCAGGACGGCCCGCTGGTTTAATGGTCGAGTTGAAGTCAGGCAAATGGTTATAGTTTGCGAACCTTCTCCGCCACGAGCTCTGGAAGCCCCGTGGTTTTGAAGAGCAGGCCGCGCATAGCCACCGAATCGCCAACGCTCAGCCCGGTGACCCCAGAGGCGTTTTCAAAGTGGGTCATCGACGAGACGAGCACCTGGATTTCAGTGACCGCCGGGGTGGCTCCCGTGAACAGACTGGAAAGATTGTTCACGATAAAGTTGCCGCCACTTAGGGATTCCACCTTCGCCGAAATATGAGACGGCCGCAGGACCACTCGATCAGTTACGATGGCAGTGCCCGAGGAGCCGGCGAGGGATCGAATTCGAACCCCCTGGCCCACCATCAGATCAGCCGAACTGCTAAAGCTGGCGTTCGTGGGGACGGACGCCCCATCATCCTCGTGAGTGTTCACCAAAAAGAGGGCCCCACTTTGGATGGTGACAGTCACCGGATTGCCCACGGCGACCCCGGGAATCTCGGGTTCTTCGTCGAGCACCACCATATGGAACTGTGTGGGGCTGTCGACGGAGACGATGGTGCCTTCCAAGTCATCCTCATTGGACTGATCCTCAAGCTGGACTTCCCTGGCCAGCAGTGTTCCCCCGGACAGCACCTCAACATTAGCAGAAATGATCTGGCCCACTGCCAGGCTGGCGAAGGCGTTGGCCATGCCGATGTTATCAAAGTCTTCAAACCTGGTGTTGCTGTCCACTTTGACCGTAAGGGTCTGACCATGTGAATCAGTTATGGTGAATTGGCTGTTGACGGCGTCGATGGTTGTAACTCTTCCCGATGTTTCGTCGAACTCGCCCTGTTGGTCCTCGGTTTCAATTTCTGACTCGTCGTTCCCGTCTTGAGCTTCCGTAAATTGACTGAATGTAATCGTGGGAGTGATGGAGAGGTCGGTTTGGATTGAACTATTCAGGTTGAAGTCGAGCAGCAGACCAGAGGGCGTGCTGGCGCT
>DASYXZ010000207.1:0-15487 GCA_035934315.1 Terriglobia bacterium
TCACCAATCAAGTCTGCGCTCCCCGCAATAAAAGACGACGCGGCGATGCGTGGCGTATGAGCACCATAAGTCAGGATCATTTGTTAGTCCGACCAGCCAGGGTGATTGAAAATTCTTCAGCCTGTTCAAAGTAACACAGACCCGCGAAAACCCGCAAGCTGCAGAGCAACGAGTTATTCAGTAATTGAGGACATTCTGCCGATTCGCCCAATCGCCCGATTACGTATTCATTCCATTATTTTAAGGGCACTAATTCCAGAGGTTTGCCTTCCGCCCACGGCTTGTAGCTTGCGGCAAAACGAATGCGCTCGTCGAGCGGGGGATGAGTGTAAAGCCAAAACTTGATAAACGGCCCGGGCTCGGGATCGTCGAGGTCCTGCTCGCCGAGAATTTGCAAGGCCTTCGCTTCGGCCACATTCGGGTCCGGCACAACACCATAGGCCACTTCCAAACCGAACTGGTCCGCCTGATGCTCCATGTAGCGCGAGAGACCGGAATAAATCGGCGTGGAAAAAAATGAAAGCATCGTGAGCACCAGAAGCAGCATGGGAAGCGACGCGAGATCTCCCACTCCCTCAACGTCATGTCCTGGACCCAATCGCTTGAAGATTTGTTCGACGATGAGGAAGCCAATCCAAAAAGCCGTCAGCGCGCCCAGCTCGAAAAGAATAAATCCTTTGATGACGTGATTCAGAACGTAGTGCCCCATTTCGTGGCCCAGCACGAGCAGCGTTTCATCCTCACTCATCTGGCGAAGCGTAGTGTCCCACACCACCACGCGCTTGCTCGCGCCCACCCCGTTGACGTAGGCGTTCAGGGCATTCGTCTTGGTACTGGCGTTCATTTCAAAAATCCGCGAGGCGGGAATTTCCAAGCCGGCGTGGTGAAGCATCACCTCAATCCGTTCGGTCAGCCCGGGCTGAGTTTTCTCAAGCGGGGTAAATTTGAAAAAAAGCGGGTCAATGACCACGGGCTCGATCAGGATCAATCCGAGAGTGAGTGGAACGCTGGCCAGCCAGAAATAAAACCACCAACGGCGCGGACTGCGCCGAATCACCGCATAGAGAATCCCAATAATTAAAACACCTGACACCATCGTGATGCCCAGAACTTTTCCCCAGTCGCCCAGCCAGGAGGCAAAGGTTTGGGTGGAAAGACCATAGCGGCGTTCCAACACGAAGTCCGAATAATAATCAAGCGGGAACTCCATCAAACTGACTGCAACAAAAAAAAGGGGGGCAAAAATGAGACACTGAACATAATGGCGAGGGGAAACTTTGCGCGCCCAGTTGCGGAAGATCAACGCGATCTTCAAGCGCCAAAGGAAAAAATAAATTACCAGCGCGAGAACCACGCCCAAAAAGTATAGAGCGTATCGAGTGCGGGCATAGGCAACTGCCTTGGAGCGCTTTTCAGGCGTGAGGGTGTACCGGTCAGGTGTCGTGCTTTGCCGGCTCACCGAACTCGAGAGTTGGCTGGTAGCCGGCACAGTGTGTTCGGGAACAAAGGGTCGGCCCGCGCGGTCGGCAACGCCGTGGGCGGAACCTGTCAACCACAACAGCGCAAGCGTAAAGCCGCAGATCCCCGTTAAAACGCGGCGGATAACTTTCATCCGATCACCCATTCAAATCCGGGGCAGCACAATGCCCTTTTGCGACTGATACTTTCCCTTTTTGTCCTTATAGGAAGTTTCGCACTCCTCATCAGACTCGAAAAAGACAATCTGGCAGAGACCCTCGTTAGAGTAAACGCGCGCCGGCAGGGGTGTCGTATTGGAAATTTCCAGAGTGACGAAACCTTCCCACTCAGGCTCGAGGGGGGTGACATTGACGATAATGCCACAGCGGGCATAAGTCGATTTGCCCACGCAGATCGTGAGCACGCTGCGGGGAATTTTGAAATATTCCACAGACCGTGCAAGCGCGAATGAATTGGGCGGCACAATGCACACCGGTCCGCGGAATTCCACAAAGGAGCGCTCGTCGAAATTCTTAGGGTCAACTACGGAGCTATTCACGTTGGTGAAAATCTTAAACTCATCGGCCACCCGCAGGTCGTATCCATAGGAAGAAACCCCGTAGGAAATAACCCCCTCGCGCACCTGGCTCTCTGCAAAAGGCTTGATCATTTCCTGTTCGTGAACCATCTTACGAATCCAACGGTCGTTTTTTACTGACATTCACCCCACCTCGATTTCGATTTAAATTTGCCCGCGATGGGCCGCGCGAATAATCATTCCATCCTCGCCAAAGAAAAGAGCAGCATCATAGTACAGGAGAAAAGTCTTGACAACGAATAACCCCTTATCTACGATTAAGACTCATGTTTTCAGGAGGTTCGCGTGATCAAGCTCGACATCATCTCTGAAGTCGTAACCCGCACCGGGATCACCAAATCCAAAGCTGAAATTGCGGTGGAAACTGTTTTCGAGTCGATGAAGAATGCGATGGCAAAGGGCGACCGCATCGAGTTGCGCGGCTTTGGGGTTTTCAACGTGAAGCCCCGCAAAACAGGTATCGGAAGAAATCCGCGCACCGGCGCCGAAGTGAATATCCCTCCCGGCAAGGCCGTACGCTTCAAGCCCGGCAAAGAACTCCAGTCAATCCGCTAGGTTACGATTTTGGAGCTGACTTGAATATTTCCGGCTGAAATGCCTATCTGTGATCCTCCCGCTTTGTTCCCTTTAAGAATATCACTATAATTATATATACAACATAATATGCTTCGCTGTGTAAATATATCACATTTAGTTACATGAGATTTACAGGATCCATGTCAATCATCACGGCGCGAGGCGGAACCCCAAGTTGGTCACAATGGTCCGCGAGCCGGCGGAGGACATCGTTCAGCCTGGCGCGGGAGCCCGCCTTGACGAGAAACTGGATGCGGAAGCGCCCCTCGACCCTGGCCAGCGGCGCCGGACTGGGCCCGAGAATTTTAAGGGCCTTCGATTCCTTTTCAGAAGCGTTAAAGAAACGTTCAATCTGCCTGGCGACTTGCGCCGCGCGATCGAGCTTGGTGTCCTGCGCGATGATATTCGCAAGCGCGGTCCAGGGCGGGTAGTGCATCAAGCGTCGAAAGCGCATCTCCCTGGTGAAAAACATTTCGTAGTTCTGTTCCGCCGCCAGGCGGACGGCGTAATGCTCCGGATAGAAAGTTTGCACCAGAACCCGCCCGGGCGCTTCGCCCCGGCCGGCGCGTCCCGCCGCCTGGGTGAGCAATTGGAAGGTTCGCTCTGCCGCGCGAAAATCCGGCAGGCGTAGTCCCGCGTCAACCGAGACTACGCCCACCAGCGTGACCCCGGGAAAATCATGACCTTTGGCAATCAGTTGGGTGCCCACGAGAATGTCAATCTTCCTCTCGCGAAACTCCGAAAGGGTTTTGATGAATTGCCCGCGTCGTCGCGCGACATCGCGATCCAGCCGTGCTACTCGAGCCCCGGGAAAAAGTTCCGCGAATTTATCCTCAAGCTTTTCCGTACCTTCGCCAACATAGTGGAGGTGCTCGCTGTCGCACGCCGGGCAGCGGTTGGGGACGAGGGCGCTGTATCCACAGTAATGGCACATCAGCCGATGCTCGCGGCGATGATAGGTCAGTGAGATTGAGCAGTTCACACACCGTTGAGTCTGGCCGCAACTTCGGCAAAGGACAAACCAGGAATAACCGCGGCGGTTCAACAGAATCATGGTCTGCGCGCCATTTCGAAGTTGGGAATCAATTTCCTGTCGCAGCCGGCGGGAAACAGGCACCTGGGAGAATGTTTCCCGAAACTCCTGGCGCATGTCCACAATTTCAACGCTGGCCAGTGGCCGCCCGCCGATGCGTTCACTCAGCGTCAAAATCCGATATTTTCCCTCCCTCGCATTATGAGCGGATTCCAGTGAAGGTGTAGCTGACCCCAGCACGGTGAGGGCCCTGGCCAGCCGCGCGCGCACCACCGCAACATCCCGCCCGTGGTAGCGCGGCGTCTCCTGCTGTTTGTAGCTCGGATCATGCTCTTCATCCACAATGATCAATCCAGGATTGGCGAGCGGCGCAAAAACTGCCGAGCGAGTTCCCAGGACAACCTTCGCATCCCCATGACGCACGTGCCACCAATCATCGTTCCGCTCGCGTTCGCTTAAGCCGCTGTGCAGGAGCGCTACCCTATCGCCAAATCGCTCGATGAATTGCGATTGAACGCTTGGGGTCAAGGCAATTTCAGGGACGAGCATCAAGGCATCGCGCCCTCGTTCGAGGCAATCCGCAATCAACCGCAAATAAATTTCAGTCTTTCCGCTGGCCGTGACTCCTTGCAACAAAACAACTTTGAATTCCTGTTTTTCCAGGCTTGCGCGAAGATCTTTTAAAACCAAGGATTGTGCCGAGCTAAGAACCGGCAGGCGTGGCCCGGTGACCAACGCGCCCGATTCCTGGGGTCTCTTCGAGCCACCGGGTTCCGATTCATGGAGTTCAAGCCGTCCCGCCCATTCAAGTTTTTTAAGAGCCGCAAGGTCGGCGCGGGCCGACTTTAAGAGCACGCGATGGTCATCCACCGGCCCCTCCCGGCCGAGCGCCTCCAATATTCTTTGCGCCACCGGTGATACCCGCTGCCCCGCAATTACCGGGACTGGGCCCGAGATCAGCCGCACCGACATTATTTTTCTCTGGCCTCGCTCGCGCGTTGTTTCCGAAAGTGTCACCAAGCCTTCCGCCAGAGCGCTCGCAAGAAGTTGCGGTGAAGCGCCAAATTTCCGCCGGACGCTTTCGTATGAGATTTCTGCGCGAGCGCGGCCTTCTCCGGCAATGTACAGGAGGAAGCTGGCCTCTTTGCTGTCTCGCGTCTCTCCAAGAAGGCTCGACCTGAGATCCTCTAACTTTTTTCGTCCTGCTTCGGTCAGTGTGAGCCCGCGTGCCCGGCGGGTTTCAGAAATGAGCGGCAACATGGCGCGAAAGACTTCTCCGACGGGGGCGAGATAGTATTCGGCAATCCACAAACCGAGCGTCAGCAACTCAGGGGAAAGAAGCGGCTCCGGATCAAGGACTCTGGATATCTCCCGAACCTTCACGCCCGGAGCCAAACGGGTGCGCGGCTCAAGAGCGATCCCATGTGCCTGGCGCGTACCCAGCGGCACCTGCACGCGATGGCCCGCGCGGACGTCCATCCCTTCCGGCACGCGATAGGTGAGCGGGTTTCGGAGCGCCGCAATCACCGCAACGTCAATTAGCCTGTCCGGTTTTTTCCTGGCAGACATGAAGCTCCCGATTTAAGCACTAATTGCGGGAAAGCAAATGGAATTTTTTGCGCCTCTTCCACAAAACTGAATCAATCCCACCTCTCAATCATCCCTGTCACAGGAAAAGTCCGGTTGCGGTGCGCGTGGGTTTTCGCTACCCTGAAACGATGCACACTTCTCTTTTTGAAATCGACCCCGGACCACAATGCCCGGAGCTTGTCCGCATGATCGTGGAGATTCCCAAGAACTCGAGCAATAAGTATGAATACGATGTTGAGCTCGGAGTCTTCCGGCTGGACCGCGCGTTATATTCACCGATGCATTATCCGGGAGATTATGGGTTTATACCCGGGACGATCGCCGAGGACCTTGACCCCATGGACGTCCTTATTTCTGCGGATGAGGCGACCTTTACAGGCTGCATGATAGTGGTTCGTCCCGTGGGACTTTTGGAAATGGCGGACGAACACGGGCCGGACCAGAAAATTCTGGCCGTGCCGGACCGGAATCCACGCTACGAGCAGATTCACACTATCGACCAAATTTTTCCCCACGTCCGGCTTGAAATTGAACATTTTTTCGCAATCTACAAGGAACTTGAGGGCAAAAAGACAGAAATGAAAGGTTGGCGGGGCCCAAAGGAAGCCCGGGAAGCAATCCTGGCGAGCCGTCGCCGCTTTCTTGAAACACGATCGCCATCGAAATAATAAGCGTACTCTCCACCCCATTCAAGAACTGCATCCTCAAAGCAATCATCGAAATCGCTTCTGTTAAGATTCTGGCGCGCCGCGGTGCAGCAAGTGCAGGCAACGTCAAAATTCCTCAAATGCGCGCCGCAACCAAACCGGCATAGAGACTCCTTAGCCGCTCCAGCATTTGTACGGCAGCGGCAAAATTTCGCCGGTTAATGTGCTCAATATTCAGCCCCAGGCATGGCGGGTCCGGGGGCAAATTGTCAAACACGTCCATCAAAATTTTCTGGGCCAGATCCAAAGAACGGTCGAAAGAAGTTTCAGTAGAGACTGAAGAATTATCGGCCCCGGACTTCTCACCCCGCAGAAGAAAATGATCCAGGTGGACCGGAATATCAACACCCAGCCAACGCAGGACTTCAAGATCGCGGGGATGACTGACCGGCGCGAAGCTCAGAAAAATTCGCGCTTCAATTCCGTTCAAACGCTGGATCAGCCCCACGATGTCGTTCGAATCGAAAAGTACCTGGGTGGTAAAAAAGTCGAGACCGGCGGCGTTCTTGCGGCGAATTCTCTCCGCCTCGTTGGGGCGGCTGGGAATGGAAATGCCTCCGAGTCTTATCGGTAAACCCACGGCCCGCACTTGCTCCGCGGCCTCCATCACGTTCGGCCCCGGGTAATTGATCTTACTTGATTCGCCGCCCACCAGAACCACGTGGTCAATTCCAAACTCGTGGTAAGTGTTTTGAAGCCAATCCGTCTGGTCAGGCTCATAGACTACGCAACGGTTGATTACGATTTCGGTTTTAATATCGCGAAGGATTCCGGCACCCAGAACGCGCGGCTCCACTCGTGGAACGAAATGGTGAGTTCGCGGCGCGCCCCGGTCTTCATCATGGATTTCGGGCAGATTGATGGCGTCCACCAGGTCTGTGATCTTGCGCACTTCTGCGATGGTTGCTTCCACGGAATCCGGTTTGGCCGCGGGCGGGGGAACCACTTCAAAAAACGTCACCGGAAATGAAGGGTTCAGCAGCTTGTCAGCTAGTTTCATCCGTGGATTCCTTGTGAGTAACAGCACCAGAAACCGGCGCGGCCAATCTTATTAGCTTAGACCGGAGAGCACGAAATCACAAGACCTTGTCGGACAAACATTACAGGGCATCTGGCTTGTATTCTCTTACAGAATCCGTGACGTATGAATCCAATACCTTACAACGGACTATTTCTTGATAACTGCGGAAGTGTGGTCGTTGATAATTCGGCAACCTTCACGAAATTTGCGGAAAACCAAAGTGAACACACCTCCCGGATGATCCGCCTCGCGGTCGAGTCTCCACTCACCCAGCACTAGGGCAGCACTGGGCGAGAGCATGGTGATCTCAAGACCGGAAAAAGTCAAAGTGCCCATCGCGCGGCCATCTGGGTAAGCCCTCCGGTAGCGGTCGAGAACCGCCTGCCAGCCGCGCAGGATTCCATTGGAGCCGACAAACTCTGTCTTATCTGATTTCCAATAGCCCTGCATGAAAGCATTGATGTCATCACGGTTCCATGCCGCCACCTGCGCATCCAGCACGGCGCGGATTTCAGCGTTGGCCGTTGGTGATTGCGGGGCCGGATTTCTCCCGAAGAGCGCCGGGAACACCAGCGCCAGGATCAGAACAGTCCAAAAGGTTTTCATCTGAACACCTCCACGCTGCGGCAAATTGTTAAATTTCAATGTAGCCCTTACTTTCTTTCTTTTATGGCCTTTCATCGGCTCCGAATTTAATGCCTCTCGCTTCTGGTCCCAGGGCAATAACGATCACTCCGACGAAAAGGACTGTCACGGCAAGGATCCCCATCGATTGCGTGTAACTGAAGTGTTCGCCGAGAACAGCCTCTTCATATCCGATGGTGGAAGCGCACAACACGCCAAGCTGGTAGGCAAAGCCGGGAAAGAATCCGCGCAAATTTTGCGGCGAAAGCTCATTGATGTGCGCGGGAATCACACCCCACGCACCCTGTACCATAAACTGCATCAAAAAAGCGCCGAGCACAATGAGCGGTTTGTTGGGAGCCAGGATCCAAAGCGGCGTAATGACGATCGCCAGCAGCAACGCGGTGATCATGGCGCGACCACGCCCGCGACGATCCGAGAAAAGACCGAATGCAATTCCGCCGCAGATCGCCCCCACCATGGAAATGGCCGTGATTATGGATGTCGCGCCCGGGCTAAATTGGCGCTGGCGCTGCAGGAAAGTGGGATACAAATCCTGCGTGCCGTGCGAGATAAAATTCATCATCGCCATCAGAAGTACCAGGTAGAGGAATCGCCGCCAGTGGCCGGGAATCGAGCGCCAATAACTGTCCCAGTCGGTTCGTGTTTTTTTCCACGCCTGCGGCTCGCTTACTTTCGCGCGAATAAAAAGCGTGAGCAGCGCCGGCAAGCCTCCGATAAAAAACATGGGGCGCCAGCCCCAATGAGGAAACACAAAGTAATAGGCGACCGCCGCCAGCAAGTATCCCAGCGCATATCCTTCCTGAAGCAATCCGGAAAGAATGCCCCGCCATTTCGCAGGGACGGATTCCATGGCGAGCGATGCACCCACCCCCCACTCGCCGCCCATGCCAATGCCGTAAAGCAGGCGCAGAATGAAGAACGTTGTGTAACTGGGCGCCAGCCCCGACAGCACTTCTATGACGGAGTAAAAAAGTATGTCGATCATCAGTGGCAGGCGGCGGCCGTAACGGTCCGCCATCACGCCGAAAATGAATGCCCCCACCGGCCGCATGGCGAGGCTCGCCGTGAGTGTCAGGGCAACGGCGGGCACCGTGACCTTAAATTCCGTGGCCACTGGAACAAACACAAAAGTGAGGATAAAAAAGTCAAACGCGTCAAGCGTCCAACCGAGGAAACCAGCGGTGAGCGCGTTTCTTGCAGAATTAAACTTTTGGACTTCGTTTTTTGAATTGACCGCCCTCCGTGATTCGTTGCCAGTTGTCATTGGCCTCTTGTTCGCATCCGTTATCAGTTTTATGGTGTTTTCAACTGACGGCAGACAACCGGCGCACGCCAACAATTACTTTCTCGCCTGCCCACCTTCATCTTTGACCACGCTCCCGCCCTTCATCACGAACTTGACATTTTCGAGCACGGTGACATCCTGAAGAGGGTCGCCGTCCACGGCGATGAGGTCGGCAAACTTTCCCGGTTCGATTGAGCCGACGCGGTCCGACCATCCGAGCAAAGCGGCGGCATTCAGGGTGGCGGCCTGGATGGCTCCGAGGGGTGACATGCCGACCTTGACCATCACTGCAAACTCGTGCGCGTTCAAACCGTGAGGATAAACCGCCGCGTCAGTCCCGAAAGCAATCTTCACGCCTTCGCGGATCGCGCGTGCTTCGTTGGCCCGCGCCACGGGGAGCACGGCCCTCGCTTTGGCCATCATGCTCGGTGTAAGCCCGATCTTGGTCATGTTCTCGGTGAGCCAATCCTCCAGGTACAGTGTGGGAACCAGATAAGTTCCGTGATCCTTCATCAGTTGGATGTCTTCTTCGTTGATAAAACTACCATGCTCGATGGAATCAACTCCAGCCAGCACTGCATCCTTGATGCCCAGTGCGCCATGGGCGTGCGCGGCCACTTTCCGTCCCATACGGTGAGCCTCCGCTACGATGGCGCGCATTTCTTCCGGACTGTACTGTTCAAGGTCCGGGCTGTCACCCTCAGACAGCACGCCGCCCGTGGCCATAAACTTGATCACGTCCGCCCCATACTTAATGTTCTCACGGACCTGCGCCATCACTTCCGGGACGCCGTTCGCCACGCCTTCATTTGAGTAGTGGAATTGTGGCGCCAGCAAGTTCTCATCGCCATGTCCGCCCGTGATGCTCAACGCGGGACCAGAAACGAGCATTCGAGGGCCCGGGACGTCACCAGCATTGATGGCATCCCGCAGCGCCACGTCCGCGAAACCATTGGCGTGCAAATTACGAACCGTGGTGAACCCCGCCTCCAGCGTCACGCGTGCGTTTCGCGCGCCGATCAAGGCTTCGCGCGGCACTGAGATGCTGAGACCACGGTAACCCGTTTGGCCCGGAAAAAAGGTGAGGTGGGTGTGCGAATCGATGAGTCCCGGCAGCACCGTCAATCGGGACAAGTCAATCACCCTGGCACCCGGAGGGACGCGCGACTGAACCTGACTCTCCGCACCGATTTCCTTAACCCTGTCGCCCTCGATCAGGATCATCTGGTGATCAAGATATTTTCCGGATTGGACATCCAACACGCGGCCGGCTTTCACCACGACGGCGGTGGGCGCGGGTTGGGCTGCCTCCTGGCCCCAGGCGGAAACTAATAAGACACTTTGAGAGAAAACGAAAAATAGCGCGAGCGGAAGATCAAGCCTCTCCAGACGTTTCATAGATGCTCCCCTTGGTATCCGCTCCGGGCGGAAATCCAATTTTAATGCAGCCTCTGCCGGGCCAACACAACGGCGCCCAAAGCACCCGCGTTGTCGCCCAGACTTCCGCCCACAATTTTCACGCGATGGACATCTTTCGGACGGAGGAAATACTCGTAAGCAGTCGCGCGGATAGGCCCGACAAATTCTTCGCCCAACCGCTCCGCGATACCGCCGCCAATCACCACGCGTTCCGGATCCAGAAGGTTCGCCATATTCGCGGCTAAAATTCCCAAATAATATTGGGCGCGCTTCATCACCTTGCCCATCACTTTATCGTTTTTTTTCATCGCCCTTACAATGATACTGCTGGTCATGCGCGGGTGGTGATGCTCCTTCATCAGCTTTAAGACGATGCTCTTGCGCCCTTTCTTAACGGCATCGCGCACATCGCGTTCCATGGCAGTACGGCTGGCGAGAGCCTCCACACAACCTCGATTTCCGCAACCGCAAAGAGGCCCGTCCACCATCACCACCGTGTGTCCAACTTCCCCAGCGCCGCCAGTGCTTCCCTCATAAAGCTGGTCCTTTGAAATCAGGGCGCCGCCAATCCCTGTGCCCACAAAGATTGCCACCATATGGTGGGCGCCGCGGCCCGCTCCCAGCACGTGTTCTCCGATGGCGCCGACATGCACATCGTTATCCACCAGGACGGGAATATGCAGAATCGCTCTCAATCGGGCGCCGAGCGCGACATTTTTCCAGCCCAGGTTTGGCGCTTTATGCACGATGCCTCTCTTCGGATCGGTTGGGCCGGGAGCGCCGACGCTGACCGCTCGAATATCCTGCGCCCTGAGACCAGCGGTTCGAATCGCCTCCTCAACCAATGTTCCAATGTCGGCGATAAGGCGGGAAGGTCCTTGCGATGCGTTGGTGGGAGTTTTTTCCACGGACAGGATCTTGTTCCTGCCATCCACCGCCAGCGCGCGCAGGCTCGTGCCACCAAGATCAACACCCACAATCACGTCTTTGACTTTAGGCATTGGCGCCCTCCTGAAACTTTCTGTTGCTCGGCGGCCACAGTCTATCGCATCCGGTGCAATCCAAAAACTGAAACTTGCAGACTCCTCCGCCCCGGCCAAATGTATAATGCGCAGGTACGCGCGCCAACGGCACTTTCTCACCACCCAATGTGAGAGTCGGGTATATTGGAAAAACGATGAAATCAAAAATCAGCACGGTCAGCGTTTTCGGATTAGGCTACGTCGGCTCGGTTACGGCTGCCTGCTTCGCTCACAAAGGCCATCGCGTAATCGGCGTGGACGTGAACCCGGCCAAAGTGGAAATGATGTCTGCCGGCCAATGCCCGATTTTCGAAGCGCGAATGGACGAGCTGGTGGCCGAAGGTCATCAGGATGGCAGGCTCCATGCCACCACGGACGCCATTTCGGCTGTTCGCGATTCAGAAATTTCCTTCGTGTGCGTCGGTACGCCGAGCCAGCAAAACGGCAAGCTGGATCTCAGCCATGTCGAACACGTTTGTCGTGAAATTGGAGAGGGGCTTCGCCGCAAGGATTCCCCTCACCTGGTCGTCCTGCGCAGTACTTTGTTGCCGGGCGTCACAGAGTCAATCGCCATGCCCCTGCTTCAGGCCGGCAGCAGGAAGCAGGCTGGAGCAGGCTTTAACGTCTGTTACAACCCGGAGTTCATGCGCGAAGGAAGCGCGGTGGAGGATTTCTTTCAGCCGCCATTTACGATTCTGGGCGCCAGGGAAAATGCTCACCTGGCACCTTTGCGTGAAATTTACGCGTGGACTTCCGGCCGGATTTTTGAAACTTCCATCGCTGTCGCCGAGATGGTGAAGTATGCATCGAATGCTTTCCACGCATTGAAAGTGAGTTTCGCAAACGAAATCGGAACTCTTTCAAAACACCTTGGAGTGGATACGCAGACCGTGATGGAGATTTTTATTTCCGACAACAGGCTGAATATTTCCCCCGCCTACCTCAAGCCTGGCTTTGCTTTTGGCGGATCGTGTTTGCCCAAGGATCTCAAAGCCCTCGGACATCGGGCGCGGGAGCTTGATTTGCGCCTTCCCCTGCTGGAAGCCATCATGGCCAGCAATCACGAACACATCGAGCGCGCCGTGGAAATCGTTCTGCGAACGAATAAGAAAAAAGTGGCGCTGCTTGGCCTGAGTTTCAAGGCGGGCACGGATGACTTGCGCGAGAGCCCGCAGGTTCAACTGACCAAACGGCTCCTCGGGGAGGGCTGCGAAATCCGAATATGGGATCCCCAGGTTTCCCTCGGGCAACTCACCGGGGCCAACCGGGAATTCATCCAGGATGTGATTCCCCACATCGGATCGCTGCTGTCATCAAGCTTGCAAGAGGTAGTGGAAAGCTCTGAGGTCGTCCTTATCGCAACGGCCGCTGTTAAAAAAGAGATGCTGCGTCCGTATCTCCGGCCAACGCACACGGTGATTGATCTGGTCAATCTGGAGAAATTCCGCCGGGCTCAAGGGCCATCTTCGTATGAAGGAATTTGCTGGTAGGCGAATGGCGCGGAACCCGATAAAAGTTTGACGCGCGGTAAATAAAAAGAAGTCATTACTTTCCCTTGGAGGTTGAAGAAGTTTTTATGTGCGCTCTCAACAATCCAGCGATTTCCTTGGACAGATGCGGGCCACAGGCGAAAAGACCTGGGATGAGTGAATGTCTTTTATTGAAAAGCAGAGGAGAATTGTTCGATGCGCGCACAATTCCTCCCGCCGCTTCAATCAGCGCCACGCCTCCTGCTACATCCCATTCGTTTTTTCGGCTTAAAGTCCATGTGGCATCAGCGCGGCCGGCCGACACCAGGGCCAATTTGTAGGCTACCGACCCCATGGGGCGAATCTCAAATTTGTCCTTCCGGAATTGCTCCCACTCTCCGCGCTTCAATTCACGACGGCTGGCAAGGACTAGCGCTCCTTCAAGCCCGGCCCTCGCGCTGGCCGCGGCCGGCTGTCCATTGTAGGTGACGCCAGTTTCCTGCGTGCCTAAAAAGATTTCACCCGTTGCAGGATTACAGATGCCCCCCGCCACAGAGCGGCCATTTTCCACCATGGCGATGGATACGCACCACTCCGGAATCCCGGCAACAAAGTCGGAAGTTCCGTCCAGGGGATCAATCACCCACACTCGCTTGCGATCCAGCCGCGCGAGATCGTCCGTGGTCTCCTCTGACAGCCAACCTTCGCCATCACGAAGAAGGCATTCACGTAGCACGCGGTTTGAAACCTGGTCGGCCTCGGTCACAGGGCCGCGGCCTCCGGATTTTTCCTCGGCTTCGATCGCGCCAGGAACGAATTTGGAGATGGCCGTTACGGCCTCAGCCAGCGCCTCGCGAATTCTGTCGAGCGTTTCCGAAGCCGAAGTGTTATTCATATTATATTTTCAGATATATCCACTATCCTATTACGTCAAACTCTTCTGTTTCCACCGGCTTAGTCCCGGGTTGCTGGTGAGGCAATGTCCTGGCCACTGGCCCCGACAAACCCCTGCCGTTCGAGGTGGAGAAAGATTTCCTGCGCGCATTCCTCAGGAGAGAGGTCGGTTGTATCAATCACAACTTCAGCATCGGTGGGCGCCTCATACGGATCGTTGACGCCCGTAAACTGTTGCACCAGGCCCGCGCGCGCTTTGGCGTAAAGCCCTTTCCGATCCCGGGATTCACAGGTCTCAATCGGGGTGGCCATGTGGACCAATATAAATCCTCCATGCGGCTGGACTGCCGCTCGCACTTCTTTGCGAATTGTATCGAAAGGCGCGATGGGCGCGCAAAGCGCGATCCCTCCATTCTTGGTAATTTCCGATGCCACAAATCCGATGCGCCGGATGTTGATGTCGCGATGCTCTCGCGAAAACCCGAGCTCCGACGATAGATTTTTCCGCACAATATCGCCATCCAACAGGGTGACGGGGCGTCCTCCCATTTCCAGGAATTTGACTCGCAGGACATTGGCTACCGTGGATTTTCCCGAACCGGAAAGTCCGGTAAAAAAAACGGTGAATCCCTGGCAACGTCGGGGCGGGTAACTCCGTTGAAGTTCACGGCCCACCTCAGGAAAAGTAAACCAGGATGGGATTTCCCTCCCCTCGTTCAAGCGGTTGCGCAGTTCAGTGCCGGAAATGTTCAGAGTTCGAGCGCCCTTGGGCACTTCATTATCGGGCACGTAAACGTCTTCGTCTTCCAGATACACCATCATTTGGAACGGCACCATATTGACGCCAATTTCCTGTTGATGTTTTTTCAAGAGTTCCTGCGCGTCATACGGCCCGTAGAAGGGCTTGCCATCCGCGTCATTGCCCGGCCCGGCGTGGTCGCGCCCCACAATAAAATGGCTGCACCCGTGGTTCTTGCGGATGATGGCATGCCACACCGCTTCGCGCGGCCCGCCCATGCGCATGGCGAGCGGCAACAACGAAAGCTTCACGGTGTCCTTAGGGTATTTCGAGAGCAGCATCTGGTAGCATCGCACCCTGACGTAATACTCCACGTCGCCGGGTTTCGTCATCCCCACCGACGGGTGGATCAGGAGGTTTGCGCCCACTTGTTTGGCGGCGCGAAATGTGAGTTCCTGGTGAGCGCGGTGCATCGGATTCCGGGTTTGGAAGGCGACAATTTTTCGCCAGCCGAGACGAAGGAATTCCGCGCGCAGCTCTGCCGGAGTCAGCCGCAGACTGCGGAAATCGTAATGCGATGGATGGTGAACTCCTTCGAGGCGCCCCGCCACGTACCAGGGATGACTGCGCTGCAACAGGTGATCAACACCGGGATGAACGCGGCTGGTTGTCCCGTAAACTGATTTCGCCTCCGCCGGCAAATCGGGTTGCCAGACTTCGTCGACGTGCAAGGCCGCCAGCATCACGCCTTCCGGGTCGCGCAAGGCGACTGTCTTGCCCGGGCCAATGATCTTGGCAAACGGTTCGGGCACGTCGAGAGTTATCGGGATGGGCCAGATGGTTCCGTCGGCCAGACGCATTTCACTGCACGTCCGCTCATAATCCGCGCGCGACATAAATCCGCGCAAGGGTGAGAAACCGCCAGTCAAAAGCAGCTCCACGTCACAGAGTTGGCGCGGAGTTAAATCCCAGGAGGGCCACTCGCGCGATTGCGACCGGAGTTCGAGCGCCCGCTCCGGCTGTGCCAT
>DASYXZ010000247.1:0-16852 GCA_035934315.1 Terriglobia bacterium
ATTCCCCAAATCACTGCCATCATGGGGATGTGCGTGGCGGGCGGCGCTTATCTGCCCGTGATGTGCGACCACGTTTTGATGACAGAAGGGAGCGGCCTTTTTCTGGCTGGCCCGGCGCTGGTGCAGGCCGCCATCGGACAGGTAACGTCCGCCGAAGAACTGGGCGGAGCCAGGACACACGCTCAGATTAGCGGCACGGTGGATTTTCGCGAGCCGAATGACGACGCTTGCCTGGAACGTATTCGCGCCTTGGTGGATAAAATGGGAGCGAGACCGCAAGCCCCCTTTAGTCACGAGCCGACTGAACCTCCCGCCTTCCCCACCCGGGATGTTTATGGAATTTTTTCCTCCGACCCTGCCCGGCAATACGATATGCGGGAAATTATTGCGCGTATTGTTGACGGATCTGTTTTCGAAGAGTATCGCGCTGAATATGGCGAGACGTTGTTGTGCGGTTACGCGCGCATCGGCGGCTGGGCGGTGGGCATCGTCGCCAACCAGAAGAGGCATGTGCAGACCACCGCGCCGGGAACCGGACAGAGACGCATGGAATTTGGCGGAGTTATTTACACGGAGTCGGCGGAAAAGGCCGCGCGATTTATTCTCGATTGCAATCAGAATCTGGTGCCGCTCGTCTTCCTTCAC
The DNA here is from genome assembly GCA_035934315.1 of Terriglobia bacterium. Lineage (GTDB taxonomy): Bacteria > Acidobacteriota > Terriglobia > UBA7540 > UBA7540 > DASYXZ01. The sequence continues at coordinate 646 of DASYXZ010000247.1, forward strand.
GATGTGAATGGTTTTATGGTGGGCAAGGAAGCGGAATGGAGCGGCATCATCCGCGCCGGAGCAAAAATGGTGAACGCCGTTTCCAACAGCGTCGTCCCCAAGATTACTGTGATCTGCGGAGGCAGCTTTGGCGCCGGTCATTACGCCATGTGCGGCAAGGCTTATGATCCGCGCTTCATCTTCGCCTGGCCCACGGCGCGCTACGCCGTGATGAGCGGTGACTCCGCCGCGAGCACCCTGGTTGAAATTAAAATCAAACAGCTCGAACGCGCCGGCAAAAAATTAAGCGAAAAAGAAAAAAAGGAGCTTCTCGAATCGATTCGTGCGACCTACGAGCAACAGACCGATCCGCGCTACGGCGCCGCGCGGTTGTGGGTGGACGCCATCATCGACCCAGCCGAAACCCGCGACGCGCTGATCTGGGCGCTGGAGGCTGCATCGTTAAATCCGGAAGGGCGGGAATTTAAGACAGGCGTCATGCAGACCTGAGGCCCGCTGTTATACCTTAGAGCCTTAGCGTCTTTGCGTGAGAATGTATTTCGAAAAAAAGTGGAGTAAGAGTCCAATGCGAAGTCGCTAAATCGCAATGACCGCAAACCGAGATTCATGGATACAGTCAAAATAATCGAATGCCCCCGCGATGCATGGCAAGGGCTAAAGGCAATCATTCCCACGGAAGTCAAGGTGTCTTATCTCCGCAAGCTCATCGAATTGGGCTTTAAAAATCTTGACGCGGTGAGTTTTGTCGCGCCAAAGCACGTGCCGCAAATGGCGGATAGCGAAGCGGTGATGCTGGCGCTTTCCGCGGAAGTTGCGGCGGGTTTGCCCCACCACTCAAATGGGACCGTGAAGTTGCCGACGCAGTCGAATTTGCAAACCCCTACACCCGGTTCCCAAATCCCGATTCCCGACGTCACCGGGATCGTCGTGAACGAGCAGGGACTCGACCGCGCACTGCGAACTCCCGGTGTTACAACGGTTGGCTATCCTTATTCAATTTCGGCTAATTTCCGGAGACAAAATGCCAACATGTCCTTGGCGGAATCACGCGCGCTGGTTGAAAAATTGCGCAAGTCCACCAAAGAAGCTGGGCGCAATCTGGTGGTTTACATTTCGATGGCATTCGGAAATCCTTTTGGCGAGCCGTGGAGTCCGGAGGTGGTGAAAAACACGTTGATCTGGCTCAAGCAAATTGGTGTAACGGCAGTCTCGTTGGCTGACACGGTGGGGATTGCAGAGCCCAAAGAAGTTGGCGCGCTTTTCGCGGCGGTAAGAGGCGAGGCGGCGGGCATCGAGCTCGGGGTTCACTTGCACAGCCGTCCCGAAGGCGCCGGCGAAAAAGTTATGGCTGCGTATGAAGCGGGTTGCCGGCGATTTGACAGCGCGCTTACCGGCCTCGGCGGGTGCCCATTTGCGGGCGATGAATTGGTGGGCAATATTCCCACGGAAATTGTGGTCGCCAAGCTCGCCGCGCTCGGTGTGGAAACAGGCATCGAGCCGTGGGCGCTGCTGAGCGCCGTTGAGGCGACAAAGGAAATACGAAAACAATACGCGAAATAAATGAGAGGCGTATGCACTACACTTCTTTGAGGTTCGAAGTGGATGGCAATCTTGCCACTCTCACGCTGAATCGTCCTGAAAAGCGCAACGCGATTTCGGCGGAGATGATTGTAGAGCTGTTGGCAGCGCTCGAAGAGTGCGCAAACGGTTCGGCGCGAGTCGTTATCTTGACCGGCGCAGGCAAGGCATTCTGCGCGGGGATGGACCTGAATTATTTGAAGGAGTTCCCTTCTCAGTCCCCGGAACAAATTACCGCGGACGCTCGGCGCATCACGGGTCTTTTTCGGCGCATTTGGAGCTTTCCCAAACCACTGATCGCAGCGGTGAATGGCGCAGCCATCGCGGGCGGTACGGGAATCGCCACACTATGTGATTTCACATTGGCGGCGCCGGAAGCAACCTTTGGCTACACGGAGGTTCGTATCGGCTTTATGCCCGCCATTGTTTCTGCTTTCCTCGTCCGGCAAGTCGGCGGGAAACGCGCGCGCGATTTATTATTGTCGGGGCGCATTTTGACTGCGCAGGAAGCTTTGTCACTGGGACTGGTAAGTGAAATCGTCCCCTCTGGGAAACTTCTCGATCGTGCGCGCGAATTGGCCACCACACTTGCGTTGATGAGTCCGACGGCGCTGGCCTTCACCAAGCGGCTACTCGTCAGGTTTGCCGATGCCGACCTCGACCGCGAACTTGAAATAGCGATTGAAGAAAGCGCACGCATCCGCACAACATCTGACTTCCGTGAAGGACTTGCGGCTTACCTTGAGAAACGAAAACCGGTGTGGGGAAAGTCGAAAGTCGGAAGTTGAGAGTCCTTGTTGTTTTTTTGTCTCAAGATTCTCGACATATATTACCTATCTAGCTCCGCCAATGAAGTGTGGTCGGCCCCGTGATGGGATGCTGCATCGGCTGGCCGGTGCGCTTGGATTCAAGGTGTGCCGCCTTCAATTGGAAATACCACTTGGCGGGACGGTCCGCGTCGTCGATGAGCATCAGGGAGGGATTATACTTTAAACCAACCGCTTGTTTTTCCATGGTTCGTTGATCCTGACCGATGAATGCGCGGGCAAACACATTAAATATCGGCTTCACAAAAGGCATCCATGAGAAAACGTTCCAGGCTGCGCAAAAGTCAATGCGACATCGGTCCGGAGTGATGGGCGTTACGGTGGTGCGGCTGGAAAACCATTTGGGACCGCAATGGATTTCCTCAAAACGCATATTGGGCAACACAAATTCGATCTGCGTGGTGATCGGTTGGCCGTACACTCCCAGAAGTTTATAGAAGGCGCTATTGACGGACGGGGAGTGGGCGCGAATGCGAAAGCCCTTCGAAATAGGTTCAAAAACTTTTTCCTTTTCCTGAATGCTATGGCGGCTCCGCCACCACCAGGCCTGATGGACAAAAGGGCCATGCGCGGGATCCATCAATCCAATAATGCCGTGATCAACGTGGCAAGGCAGTTCCGCGTCGAGATGCGTGATGCGATAGCGCGAACTGAAGGTGGGAAGTCGAGGGGCAGGCGGGAGGTGCTCGGTATAGCCCGGGTCAACAACGTATACCCAAAAGTAACCGTCCTGTTCTTCGCAGGGGAAACTTGAGGCAAAGATCCGTTCCGTCTTTATTTTATCGCGGTCGGTTCGAGAGGGGATGTCGCAGCATTGGCCGGATTTGGGCTCAAATTTCCAGCCGTGATAACTGCATTCAATCATGTTGCCATCGAACTGACCAAACGACAGCGGCATGCCTCGATGCGGACAACTATCGCGCAAGGCAAATGCGTTCCCGCGAGCGTCGCGGCCAACCACCAATGGAATTCCAAGCAGCATGGCCTGTCTTAGTTTGCTGCCTCGCACCAGGACGCTGCGCAAAGCCGGGTACCAAAAACCGTGAAGCATTCCAGAGTCATCGGTTTGGGGGGTTGATCGCGGCGCGTCGCTCATGGGAAGATCAATAAAAGGCTTAAGGATGAATTATGGATTATGAATTGTAAATTGTGAAGGATGAATTATGAAGCCCGCGGGCTGAATGGTGCATGGCCCCGCTTTTATCAGGTCGGGCTTTATCCTTTACACTTTATCGTATAACCTTTACCCTTCACCCTTTAACCTCTCAACTCCATGTCATTTATTAACTATCCCGGTGACGAGGATCGGCAAACCGAAGCGGTTGCAGACCCTGCGGGTCTCTCCAAGCGCGCGGCACTGCGTATTTTTCAGCGTGCCTTTGTTCTGGCGGGACGCGAACGCAATGTTCGCCAGCACATTCGAGAAGCGCATTGCTTGATTCTTTGGGTCATCGAGGATTGGGATCTCGCGTGGACCATAATCCTCGATCGCGGAAAAATCGAATTCGACCGTCGACCCACCAAGCATCCGGATTTGACGCTGACATTCCCGACAGCAGAGCAGTTTTTTAACCAGGTCGAAATTAACGCCCGGAAAGATGATGGACCGATGCGAACGGGCGACGAGACATATTGGAAATTTGCCCAGCCAGTTTACTCCGGTTTCTGCACCGCGCTACGCGAGGTGCTACAGAATCCCGTTGATGAAAACGGTATTCGCCTGGCCTAGCGCGGTTTAACGATTTTGCTATACACTGCCATCGTGGGACTTTTTAATTCACTTCATGGTTGAAAATCGTGGCTGACTTCCCTGCCCGCACGACGAGCACCCAGTTCCGCGTCCGTTATGCTGAAACGGATCAGATGGGGATCGTCTATTACGCCAATTACTTTGTGTGGTTTGAAATTGGGCGCACGGATTTCTGCCGCCAGCTTGGATTTGCCTACCGGGATATGGAACAGCAGGACGGGCTGTATATCATTGTGGCCGAAGCTCGCTGCCGGTATAAAGCTCCGGCACGTTATGACGACGAAATTCTGGTGCGGACGTGCCTCAGTTCCTGCCGCAAACGTGTCTTGGTGTTTAACTACGAAATTTATCGCCAGGAGGGTGACGAGCTCCTGGCCGACGGTGAGACTGTCCACGTGATCACAGATCGGGACGGCCATCCCCGTGCCTTGCCGGAAAAATATCGGGAGCTATTTCTGGCCGGTTTAAAAGTTCCCAGATCGGCGCCGCGTTAGGCGAATAAAGTTTTCGGGCAGGCGAAAAATAAATAATTGTAAAGGACAGCAATGCTTCGGCTCCTGCAACTAACCGGACACAATCTGACTCGCGAAAATTTTCATGCGGTTGTGTTCAAGAACCGCGGCGTAACCCTACATCCCCGCGCCCGTCTCGCCATGAAGCGGTCGCGCGCCATAATTGAAAAGATGATCCGCGAGAAACAAGTGGTCTACGGGGTGACGACCGGTGTGGGCAGCCTTTCGACCGAGCGCATCGATCCTGCCCAGGCGCGACAACTCCAGTTAAATATTGTGCGCAGTCATGCCTGTGGCGTGGGCGAACCGTTGGATACGACTGAAATTCGCGGCCTGCTTCTCCTTCGCGCCAATGGATTGGCATCGGGCCTTTCCGGAGTTCGCCCGGCCGTCGTCGATTTGCTTTGTGAATTTCTGAACCACGGCATTTATCCTGTCGTGCCGGCCCGTGGATCAGTAGGCGCCAGTGGTGATCTCGCTCCGCTCGCCCATCTGGCGTTGGCCCTGGTTGGCGAGAGCGAAGTAGTGTTCCAGCCACGGCGCGAGAGGCCCGGCCGTAAAATGAAAACGAGTGTGGCGCTAAAACATGCCAGATTAAAGCCCATTGAACTCGAAGCCAAAGAAGGGCTATCGCTTGTCAACGGCACACAAGGCATGCTGACACTAGGACTGATGGCACTGGAACAGGCAGAAACTCTGGTGAACACGGCCGATGTAGCCGGAGCGCTATCGCTTGACGCCCTGCGAGGCTCGCCCGCTGCATTCGATGAGCGATTGCATCAGGCCAGGCCGCATGCGGGGCAACTCACGACGGCGCGTAATTTATCGCGCCTCATTCGCGGCAGCAGTATACGCAAATCACACAAGAATTGCCCGCGCGTTCAGGACGCATACAGTCTTCGTTGTATGCCGCAGGTGCACGGGACGGCGCGCGATGCGCTGCGCTACGCGGCCAATATTTTTGAAGTGGAGATGAACAGCGCGACGGACAATCCTTTGATTTTTGTTGGCGAAGGCGAAATCGTTTCGGGATGTAACTTCCACGGTCAACCACTGGCGACTGCAATGGACCTGATGGCAATTGTCATGACGCAACTGGGGTCGATCTGCGAAAGACGAATCGATCGGATGGTGAATCCATTGACTTCGGACTTGCCACCTTTTCTCGCGCGCTTGCCAGGATTGGAATCCGGCTTTATGCTTGCTCAGGTGACGGCAGCAGCACTGGCGTCCGAGAATAAAATTCTCGCACATCCCGCCTCCGTTGATTCCATTCCCACCTCCGGCAACAAGGAGGATTTCGTGAGCATGGGCATGGCGGCGGCGTTAAAGTTAAGGCCCATACTTTCCAACGTGCGCTTCATCCTGTCGATTGAACTTCTCGCCGCGTGCGAAGCAATTGACTTGCTTGCCCCACTCAGAACCGGACATCTGGCGGAGCAGGCCCGAAGTCTCGTTCGCCGTGTGGCGCCTCCGCTTCGTCAAGACCGTCCGTTGCACGCGGACATTGCACGAGTCGCTGAACGTGTCGAGAGTGGCGCCTTTTCCAGAATTCTGAAAAAGTAGTTCGTTGCCAGTTGATGAGTTGCAAATTAAAAATGGCCCGTTGCACAACTGGCATTGGGCTGCCGATCAGCAGCAACGAATCGTTGACAACCGACCACTGACGACCGCCCATGCCCCTCATTTCCGCCACGATCATCGCTCACAATGAAGCCGATCACATCGCCCGCGCCATTCACTCACTTTCCTGCGCCGACGAGGTCATCGTGGTTGATTCCGGCTCGACAGATGACACCGTGGATGTTGCCCGGAAGTGTGGCGCGCGCGTCTTTAGCCACGCTTGGGATGGTTTTGCCGCACAAAAAAACTTTGCCGCCTCACAAGCTCGGCACGACTGGATTCTCAGCCTGGACGCGGATGAGGAATTGGATGAGGCTGCCCAAGCGACCGTCCTTGGATGGAAGCTGGGAACGCCCGCCGCCGCCGGCTATCAATTTGCCCGGCGCGCGTTCTACCTTGGCCGTTGGATACTCCACTCCGGCTGGTATCCGGATTTCAAACTTCGTTTATACGACCGGCGCCGAGGCGAGTGGAAGGGCGCCTACGTCCACGAATCAGTCACGGTCGATGGTCAGATTGAAAGGTTGGCGGGAGAAATTCTGCATTACACTTGCGATTCACTTGCGGACCACGAGCAGCGGATTGAGTTCTACACCGGTCTCGCGGCCAGGGAAATGTTCGAGCGCGGCGAACGAGTCAGTTCCATCAGGCGTTTTTTTGCGCCGCCCTGGATATTTCTGAATACCTATTTCTTACGCCTGGGGATTTTGGATGGCCCCCAAGGGTTTGCCATCGCCCGCATGGCGGCGCGATATGTTCAAAACAAGTATGTGAAGTTGTCACGCTTGCAGGAAGACGGTCAAAAATCGAAGATCGAAAGTCAAAACTGAATGGAAAGAACTTTTTACCGTTTTCGTCTGAGTTTCTTTCATGCTTAAAATTGTTCATCTCGATACGGGAATTGTCCTTCGCGGCGGCCAGCAGCAATTACTGATGTTGGCGCGGGTCCTGCAGGGCCGCGGGCACCAGCAGCTCATTGTCACACTCGAGGATACCGCGCTTGAATCTCGCGCCCGGCAGGAAGGCTTCCGTGTTTTCACTCTGCCCGCCCACGATCCCGGTCACGCGCATGGCATATGGCAGCTTCGGCAGCGCTTACTTGCTGAACCTTTCGATATTCTTCACGCTCATGACGGCAAGAGCCAAACGATATCGTGGTTGAGTTCAATGGGAATGCGTGTGGGGCGCGTCGCAAGCCGCCGCGTGACATTTCTCCCAGTGCGAAGGTTCGATACACACTTTAAATATGGACGAACCTGTGACGCGGTGATAGCAATCTCTAAATATGTCCGCCAGTTGCTGGTCGACTCCGGTGTACCGGATTCAAGAATTCACGTAATTCCGGATGGGGTTGATGTGCCGGATGAGTTACCTGACGCTGTGGCGCGAACTCGAGTGCGAACTCATTGGGGAGTTGACGTGCAGGAATTCGTGGCAGGCCATCTAGGCGCCATGACATATGAAAAGGGCCACGACATCGCCATTCACGCTGCCGTGTTTTTAGTCAAGACCCTGCCGGAGGCACGATTTGTAATGGCTCCTGGGATGCCTAAATCTGCCGCCCTGGCTACCCCACCCAATCTCAAAATAATCGGTTACCAGGAAAACTTATCAGAATTTTTTGCCGGCCTCGATTTGTATATCATGCCGTCTCGCGCTGAAGGACTGGGATCTTCCGCGCTGATCGCCATGGCTTACGGCGTTCCGGTCGTAGCGAGCCGCGTGGGTGGGCTGCCGGAAATAATCGAACAGGGGGTAACCGGCTGGCTTATTCCCCCGGGTTCGCCGGAAGCGCTCGCCCAGGCCATCATCCAAGCGGCTGGCCATCGTGACCGCCTTCAGGAAATGGGAGTTAAAGGTCGCGAGCGAGCTCGCGCTTTTTCGAGTACTATAATGACGGAACGTACGGAAGCACTTTACGAAAAGGTGCTGGTCGACGGTGCCCGGTCCAAAGTCAAGAGCTGATAGTTAGATGGAAGCCATTATAACTTTCGAATCAGAATTTTCTGGACTTTCGACTGCAATTCCGCCGGACAAAGAGCAAGGGACCTCAGACAACCGACATGTTACTTCCCTACCTCGTGGTGGCCGCATTTGGATTGATCTTTGGGAGTTTCTTGAACGTTTGCATCGTCCGCCTTCCCAAACATGAATCGATTATTACGCCGCGCTCGCATTGTGCGCGCTGCAACCAGCCGATTCAGTGGTATGACAATGTTCCTGTAGCGAGCTACCTTATTTTGCGCGGCAAGTGCCGCCATTGTCGCGAAAAGATTTCATTCATTTATCCTCTGGTTGAAATTCTTACGGCCATATTGCTGGTTGCCACTTTCATCAAATACGAGCTCAGCCCTGAATTCATAAAATATGCACTGCTGGGGTTGATTTTGCTGGTGCTGATATTTACGGATCTTATCGGTCGTATAATTCCGCATGCCGTAACCATTTTTGGAATGGGCGCAGGCCTTTTGCTGAGTCTGATTGTCCCTGTCGATAGCCGCCCACTCGGGTGGGTCCTTGGACTCTTGGGCATTTATCCAGGCGGACCGATGGGTTCCCTGCTGGGCGCTGTGGCCGGCGCCCTGATTGGAGGCGGCCTGTTTTACGTGGTGGGCGAAGCTTTCTACCATTTGAGCGGCAGGACGAAAGAGTACATAGGATTCGGGGATGTCATGCTGATGTTGATGGTAGGTACTTTCCTTGGTGTGCCCTTGACCCTGATGACGATTCTCCTCGGGTCGCTGGCCGGAACATTTTTCGCCGTGCCCATAACTCTGGTCAGCCCGCGATTCCGCAATTACGAATGGCCTTACGGTACCTTCCTGGGTGCAGCGGCATTATTCGCCAGCCTGGGCGGCCAGTCTCTGCTTGACTGGTATCTTCGCTGGGCGGGGCTTGCGTGAAGTGATGGCACAGCACTCCTCCAAATCGCGATGTTCGCTGACGCTGAGCGGCGTCCTTTTGACCGGTATCTTCCTGACGGCTTGCGGAGGTCCGGATGGGGGGATCGTTTCACATCTATCCAAACCGCGATTGTCGCTGCTCATCGGCAGTTCCCTCATACTGGTGGGAGTGTTGGGCGTGGGATTTTATATTCTTCACAAAGTTTTTCAGCAACAACGGGCAGAACTCGACCTGAATTCCAAATCCCCCAGAGTCGAAAATGACTCGACCTTTGCCATGGCGACGATGCAGGGCGTCATCGCAAAAATGAAGGAGCAGGAACGCGAGCTTACCGGACTGCGCCTCGCCGCTGAACAACGCGCAAGGGAAAGCTCACGCATCAGCGAGAACATCATCCGGGAAATGCCCAGCGGCCTGATGGTTTTCAACCGAGAGGGATTTATCACGGCGGCCAATCCAGCGGTGCGCACGTTGTTGGGGGTTGATACGTGGTCGCGCCGCCGCTACCCGGAAATTCTGGGCAAGGAATCAGGCCTTGCGGCCCATATTCGCGAATGTCTGGAAACCGGAAAGACCACCACTCGGGAGACCATAGAATACACCTCGCCGCGAGGCGAGGTCAGGCTTCTTGGGATGTCGTTGTCGTCCTTTCACGGCCCCGGCGGAGAGGTGGCTGGCGCGGTCTGCTTGCTCTCCGATTTAACGGAAACACGCCAACTCCAGGAACAAATTCGTCTCAAGGAACACCTCGCGGCGCTGGGCGCCATGTCCGCCGGCATCGCGCATGAATTCAAGAATTCACTGGCCACGATTTCCGGATACGCCCAGATGCTCCGCGACGGAAATCTTGTTGAACCGGATCGTGAATATGCGGAGAAGATTGTGATGGAAATCCGCTCATTGACGCGTGTGGTTACGGATTTCCTGGCAGTCTCCAAACCACTTCAGTTGACCGCATCGCAAGTAAACCCAAAAGACATTCTCCTTCATTCCATGGAAGACCTGCAAAGAGTGTCAGACTTTCAGCGGGTGCTTCTGAAGGTGGAAGGTGATTTCGTTCCGGTTGAGGGTGATGAGCTACTCTTGAGGCAGGCTTTCTCAAATTTACTTCGCAACGCCTGCGAATCTCAGCGCCCGCAGAAAGAGGGTGGAAGCATCGTCGTGAGGGGTGAAATCTTTTGGCAAGGCGCCAAAGATTTCCTGAAAATCCTGATTTCCGATTCAGGTCAAGGGATTCCTCCGGCTGATCGTGAAAAGATTTTCGTTCCGTTTTTTACCACCAAGGCTTCAGGCAGCGGGCTGGGGCTCGCGCTGGTCCAAAAGATTATCTTGAGTCACGGGGGGCTGGTAACTCTTGAAAGCAGCTCATGTCAGGGAACGACTTTTGCTGTGGTTCTGCCCCTTAGGCACGAAGTCTTGGGTCTGAATTCGCGGGCGTAAACTTTTTGATTTTACACCTGACTTTCGAGTTTAGACATTGGACTTCTTGTAGCGGCGATCGATGACCGCCGCCTTCGCTTTCCCTGCATTCCCGGCGCTCCCCGCGAAAGCGGGGCAGGCACCGAGCGCCGCTACAGCAAACTGAGACACTGCTCAATTTTCCATTTTGCCATCCTGGCTCGATGCGCAACAACCAAGTTCAACATGAATCGCCCAGGGCTTAATCGCCAATTATGCGGTTCATGGTTACGCTGCCATGGGATAGGGGCTGCCTCCTGAATCGTCGACTCCTCTGTTCAATCGCCAGTTGGCGGAGCGGTGCCGAATCTCCTGCCACGCCGATACGGGCAGCGAGAGAAATACTCGCACCACTTGAGGGTCAAACTGCCGGCCGGACTCGCGGGTGATTTCAGCCTGCGCTTTTGCAAATGATAATGCGCTGCGGTAAGGCCGGTCGGAAGTCATGGCGTCAAGCGTATCAGCCACCGCAAAAAGTCGAGCTCCGAGAGGTATTTCTTCTCCCATCAGGCCTTGCGGATACCCGGTACCGTCAAAGCGTTCCTGGTGCGCGAGAACAATTTCAGCCGCGCCCACCAGAAAGGCGACCCGGCTCACCAACTCGTAACCGACGCGCGCGTGCGACTCCATGACCGCTCTTTCGTCAGGAGTAAGTTTTCCTGGCTTGAGCAAAATGGAGTCCGGAATGCCAATCTTCCCGATGTCGTGCAGGTAAGAGCCGCGTGCGATCTGCTTGAGCTGCCCGTCTGAACAGCCGTACCTCCGCGCCATCTCCAGGCAATACAGGCTGACGCGGCGCGAATGTCCGCCCGTCTCGTTATCACGCAAGTCCAACGCCGAACCCAATGCCTCCAGCGTCTCATCGTACGTCAACTCAATGCGCTTCATCGCCGCCTGAAGCTGCTTGGTCCGTTGTTCAACCATTTCTTCCAGGGACTCGCGGTACTTCTCCACTTCGAGCTTCAGCCGCTTTTGGGTCTGCACGCGGGCAACGCTGGCCAACAGGGCGTCAAGTTGAAATGGTTTCACCAAATAATCGTCCGCTCCGCGCTTCATGGCATCAATGCCCACGCGTATGTCGTCAACCCCGGTTACTATCAAAAAGGCCGTGCGTGGATGCTTTTTGCGAGCTTCCTCAATCAGCTCCAACCCGGAGATGCCCGGCATTTTGAGATCGGTAATGACGATGTCAAAGGATTCATGCTCGAGCACCTCCAGCGCCTCTTCGCCACTCGAGCAACTTTGACACGCAAACCCTTCGCCAGTTAATTTGTCGTTTATCAAGCTGCTGATTCCCTGGTCGTCATCAACCGCCAGTACCCTTCCCTTCGAAGTATTTTTGCTCATCGTTTGCCATCACCTTATAAGGCAAGAGATTTTTATCGAAAAATTACCCTTCACATTGATCCATCGGCAGAGTAGGAGGAAAACATGAGATCTCTTTTCAAGAAAGCAGGCTCGAAGGGTTGGGGGGCATACGGAAAAATTAAAGTGGTTAAAATCAGCCAAAGGACAGTTGAAATCCTTGTACGCTTTGCCGGGAGCCAATGTTCTTTCGGTTCAGGATTGGGCCAGCCATCGCACAAGGTTCTTGAAGATATGCAACCCGTCCTGCGAATAGTGGGAGGGCAAGGAGGCACGCTCCGGGTGGGGCATTAAGCCAAGAACCATGCCGGTGTCATCGGTAATTCCCGCCACGCCGCCCGGGGCGCCGTTGGGGTTGTCGGGATATTTTGCGGCGGCCTTTCCGCCGGCCCCGGCAAAGCGCAGGACAACGCGAGCTGAGTTTGGGCCTGATGTCTCACAAAACAGAGGCCTTCCTTCGCCGTGAGCGGTCGGCATGGACAGCACCCGGCCTTCCAAGCCCTGAGTCCATACTGATCTTTCCGCGGATACAACGAGGTGAATCTTTCGGTCCTCAAACTTTGCTGACTGGTTTTCAAGTAGCGCCATGGTGCGCTGGCCGGGTGATCGATGAGGTAGGACTCCCGCCTCAGCCAAAACTTGGAAACCATTGCAAATCCCCAGCAACGGCTTTTGAGCGCCCAGGAATCCCATCAATTGGTCGCGCAATTGCGCCACCAGCAGGGTACCGAAAATCCTTCCCGCGCCCAAGTGGTCTCCGTAGGAAAAGCCTCCCGGAATTATGGCCGCCTGATATTCGCTGAGCCGCGTTCGTCCGTCCAACAGGTCGCGAAGCAGCACAAGCTCGCTCTTGCCGCCAGCCAGTTCGAGTGCCGCCGCAGTTTCTTCCTCGCAGTTGGTGCCAGGCGCATAAAGAATGGCTGTTACGGGGGAACTCATTCGACCACCTCGCGAAAGGTTTTACTCCAACTTTCAGCCAGCTTTGAAGTCGAGTCACTCCAAACAGTTTTTCCGTCCTCGATGATAGTCAAACTCGGCTCGACAATCACGTCACCCACTATGCGATGGGGAACACGAGCAAGAAATCTATCCAAGTCGGCTTCAGGAGAAATTTCCAACAAAACTGAGCCAATAAATTCTCCAAACAATTCCCCGTCGGCGCGGGTCTTGTTCGAAGCGCTACAATCCAGCCGCGCTCCCAGCTCTGATCCATAGCTCGCCTCGAAAAGGCGCAGCGCGATTCCTCCCTCGGCAATCGCTGAGCCCGAAAAATATTTCCCTTCCTGGTGAAGCTGATGCAGCACGTCCCACAATCCAATGACGTTTTTGGTTGCGCCGGGATCGTAAAGCCGGTTGCCGCGCTGCCCGTAACTGTCCGCGTAGACGCTGCCCCCGAGGGTGCCGGGTTCCATTTCTCCCACGAGCACGAGTTTGTTTCCGGCGCGCTTGAATTCCTTCGTCACGATTTTCCTGACGTCGGGAACACGTCCTATCGTCGCCACCGCCAGAGTCATTGGCACATCAATTTTTCTGCCTCCCGCTTCGAACGTCCCTGAGCTCGAGTCCTTCCCGGAAATAAATGGCACGCCGATGGCCACTGAAAAATCCGCAATGGCCTCGACCATCTGCTTCAAATCCCAAGCCACATCAGGCCTCACCTTGGGCGTATAAAAATTATCGCACAGCGCCATCTCGCGATAGTCAGCGCCCGCCACCACTGCCTTCGTGATCGCCTCAATCACCATCAAGCGAGCCATGCGCGCCGGATCGATTTCCCCGTAAAACGGGTTGATGGCCACCGTGGTGATGACGCCGTAGGGCTTGCCGAGCAGTGGGGCTGACACTGCGATGTTGGTGGGCATGCGGTGATTGCGGCCGCCATACGGGCCCACCGCTGTCCTGCCCTGCACGGTGGTATCGAATCGCGAACCCGCAGCGAGCTGGTCGCAACAGTGATAGTGCGAGAGAACGCGGTGGAAAGCATTGCCCCATTCTTGTTCGGTGCGTGGCTCGGGAATATCGAGCGGCGCGAGCCTACGTTTCGGCTCTGCCATTTCAATCGAATCGATGGGACACGCTTCCCACAAAAAAGGCATTTCAAGATCCACCACGCGCTCGCCTCGCCACGTGGCTTGCAGCTTTCCCGTATCCGTAAAATGCCCGAGCGTGCAATATCCCACTTCATAGCGGGTTAAAATCGCCTGGGCTTCAGAAAGCTTTGCTCTCGGAATTGCCAATAACATTCTCTCCTGCGACTCGGAAAGGAGAATCTCCCAGGCCGTCAAGCTCTGGTCCTTTAGCGGGACGGCATCAAGGTCCAGCGCCACGCCTGTCTCCGCGCCCATCTCGCCTGCCGCGCACGATATGCCGCCCGCGCCGAGGTCGGTGATGGCGCGAATGCAATCCGCGTCCCTCAGCACGGGGATCGCCGACGCAAAACGGCGCTCCGTAATCGGATGCCCGATTTGCACCGCCGCGGATTCACGCTCCAAAGTTTCACCAGTCATTCCTGTGGAACTCACCGTGGCCCCGTGGATGCCGTCGCGCCCCGTATCACCTCCGATCAGCAGCGCTACGTCACCAGGCTCCGGCGCATCTTTCAGCGCGTACTTCCGCGGAATCAATCCGAAGGAATGTCCGAGCGCCAGACACTTGGCATAGCCGGGATGGATTCGATAGATCGGATGCATCATCGGAATTCCCATGGGGTTGGTGTAATAGCCCGTGGCGCGAATCGATTCCGTGACAATCAACTGCGGGTGCAGCGCGCCTGAAGGAACAGCGTCCTCCGCCAGTCGCGGGTCCATGGTGCCCATGATGGTGGTGCCGCCAATCGGATAGGCGCCTTTGCCAAAACCCAGCGTGTCGCGAATCACCCCGCCATGCTTGGTGGCCACGCCGCCAAAGGGAGCGATGGAGCTGGGGAAATTGTGCGTCTCGCCTTTGATTGTCACCACCCAGCCCTCGTAAAACTCGATGCCGCCCGCATTGTCTTTGAATACCGACACCACCAGCGGATGGTGAATTCGTTCCGTCGCCTGGGTCAGCCGCTTGAGCAGTCCGAGACTTTTCCACGTGGTGTGATAGCAATGGTCGCTCCACGTCTGAGCCAGTATTTCTATTTCCGCGTCCGTGTGCGCCCGACCGCGAGTTGCTTCGTGAGCCTGGATCACGCGCATCTGTGAGAGCGGCGCGTACCACGACCGCGCGCGCGATAGAGCCGTCAATTCATCGTCATTTAAATTGGCCAGCGAAATTGTGGCGACGGCATCAGGCTTGCCCGAAGGCCGCAGCGTGGAAATAAGTTCGTTGGGATCACGGACGCGCTCCACAATTTTGTTGTAGAGAAATCGCGCCGCAATTTTTCGCGCTAAGTCTTCATCAAGACCGACGAACTGGTAACGCTTACTGAGGCGGGCAAATTCAAGGCCGGTCTCACCAAGAGCGTGAGCGCCGGCCAGAATGGAAGGCGTTTCAGGATCAGTCACTGCGGGACGGTAGGCGATTTCAACCACCGGGCCCGAGCCCTCATCAAGTTGCGTCTTCGGTGAGGTAACCTGATAAAGCGGATTCGCCAGCAGCGGCAGCAGAGTGTCAACCTTGATGTCGCCCTCCAGCCAATAGACCCGCTCGATCATCAAGTTTGAAAGTTTGGAATACCCGTGCCGGCGGAAAAATGCCAGCCAACTGCGCGCTTCCGCGTCGTCCTTGGACAATGTGTACACGCTATGAATGGCCATCGATTGCCATTATATCTGTAAATGAGCTGGCGGCAATAAGTGGTCGAAAGCCTCTCTCGATTTTCCTGAAAATTGGGGCACCTGACCATCATCGCCCAAATTTGATTTAGGCAACCTCCGTGACGGGGCTGCTTCTAAGTTAAGGTGTAGAGCTTGCTTTCGGTGGCGGAAATCCATGTAAGGGCTTGATTTCCATCGCTGTCCGGCGTAGATTTAGAAACGGGATAGCTCGCGGCGCCACCTGAAGAGAGGTCACTATGAAACGCTTAATAGGCATGAGACTGATGGGTGCGTTCCTGTGCGGCATTGCCGTGGCCGGCGTTGGTCTTGCGCAATCCTCCGGCACCCCCCAGCAACCAACTTCTCTTGCCGACTACGCGAGACAATTAAAGGCGCAACAGGATCAGGCCACCCAGGTTGGCACGAAGCCCGTAAAAGTGTTTACCAATG
>DASYXZ010000270.1:0-6306 GCA_035934315.1 Terriglobia bacterium
AGGAGGGATAGCGGTGGAACACGAGGACCATTTCTGGGACGAAGCTCACCACGAAAAGGACGCTGATTTCCCCCAGGCGCGCAAGGATGGCTTTATCCTCGCGCATCGGTTCCTCAGCCAGTTCCTTCCTGGACGGCTGGCTTAAAATATTTATGAATTCTGAATGATGAAGGATGATTTAAAAGAAAAGGAACGCTTGGTATTATTCTTCAGCCACGCAGTAATTCAAGCGCGGGACCAACGTCGCTATTTCGCTTCCTTCCAATTCAATCCCGCGCCGATTTCCACCCGTAATGGAACTCGCATCAGGTAGGCGCCTTCCATTTCCGTTTTTACAATCAGGCGCGCGACATCCACTTCTCCCTCCGGCGCTTCAAACACCAGCTCATCGTGCACGGTCAGAGTCATTCGCGTCTGGAGTTTTTCCAGACGTAAGCGCGCGTGAACCTTCACCATGGCGAGCTTTAGCAAATCCGCCGCCGTTCCCTGCAAGGGTGTGTTCATCGCTTCGCGCTCGGCGCGATTGCGCGAGGGCGCATCATGGCTGCGAATTTCGGGTATGGGGCGCAGGCGTCCGAATAACGTGCGAACCCGGCCGGACTCGCGCGCCTCCTGCACGCACCTTTCAAGATATTCCTTCACCCGGCTATAACGGCGGAAGTATTCATCAATGTAGTGCTGCGCCTCGCTCTTGCTGCTGCCGGTTCGCCCGGCAAGGCCGAAGGAACTGAGCCCGTAAATCACCCCGTAATTTATGGCCTTGGCCATCCGGCGATGGTCATGAGTCTGGAGAGCGGGTAACACGCCGAATATTTCCTGCGCGGTGCGCGAGTGGATGTCCTCGTCACGCGTGAAGGCTTCGATCAGCAGCGGGTCTTCAGAGAGATGGGCCAGCACGCGCAATTCGATTTGCGAGTAGTCAGCGGAAATCAAACGGTGGCCGGGCGCGGCGACGAAAGCTGACCGGATTCGCAATCCGAATTCGTCGCCGATGGGAATGTTCTGCAAGTTCGGGTTGGAAGAAGAGAGTCGCCCCGTGCGCGCCCCCGTTTGGTTAAAGCTCGAATGCAAACGGCCCGTCACTGGATTGATAAACTTTGGCAAAGCATCGATGTAGGTTGATTTTAGCTTGGCTCGTGTTCGGTAATCGAGGATTTTTCGCGGCAACTCGTGATTCTCGCGCAGCGCTTCAAGCACCGAGGCGTCGGTGGAATACTGGCCGCTTTTTTTCAGCCTTCGCCGGCCCGGCAATTTTAATTTGTCAAAAAGGATTTCACCAAGCTGTTTGGGGGAATCAATATCAAACGGCTGCCCTGCCAGGTCGTAAATTTCAAGCGTCAAGTCGGCCAGCTCTTTTTCAAATTGCCGGGACATCGTCGCAAGAATGGCCGGGTCAATGCGCACCCCGGTGGTTTCAACATCGCTTAATACTTTGCTGAGGGGAAGCTCAATTTCCTGGTAAAGCTTTTTCAACCCTTCGCGTTCCACTTCAGGCGAGAGCAGTGTGGCGAGTTCGAGCGTGGTGGCTGCCGCGTCGGCCAGCGAGTTTCCCATGCGTCGGCCCAGGCGCCGCAAGGCAACATCCTGAAGCGACTGGCTCGTGGCCAGCGGTTCGAGAAGGTTCGCGTAAAGCATGGTGTCGTCCGCCACACCTTCAAGATTAATTTGCTCTTTGCCTAAGAGCAGCCTGAAGAGTTTCGAATTGTGCGCCGCTTTGGGCCGCGCTGCGTCCGCGAACACCCCCTTTGCCGCCTGGAGCAACTTTGAAGCGGCCGCGGAATCGCCTAGCGGCACCGTTGCAAGGCGCGCGCCGTCTGAAAATCCCAACCCGGCAAGCCGCCCTCCAAAGCCTTCTTCGCCTTCAAACACCGCCGCAATGGCGAGTGGCGATCGTGGTTCAAGCGCCCCGAGCCAATCCTCTAGCGCGCGAATGTCGGCAAGTTCTGCGGATTGAACCCCCGCATTTGCGTCCGCGGCCATCAAAGGTGGTGGCGCCTCTTCCAGAAATTCTCTCAAAAGTTTTGCAAATCCCAATTCTTGACAGAGCGCGGTGATTTCAATCAGGTCGGGAGCGGAAGGCTTCAACTCATCCACAGTAACGTCAAGGGGAACGTCGGTGCGAATGGTGGCCAGCTCGCGGCTGAGCAGGGCTTCACGCTGGTAATCGCGCAGGGCGTCGTAGTAACTTTGTTTTTTAACTTCTTCGTAATGCTTCAGAGCCTGGTCCAACGTGCCGAATTGTTGGATCAGTTCGGTGGCCCCCTTGGGCCCAATGTAACTGCGCTTTTTGCCACCTTCATGAACGGGCGGCTCCTTGCCTGGCAACGGCCGAGCGCCGGGAATGTTGTCGCTCGGGTCGCCGGTCAGCGCCAGCCAATCCACCACCTGGGACGGCTCGACTCCCAGGATTTCCTTAACTTTTCGCATGTCGCACAATGTTTCGCCGTCAGAAGACCCTCGCGAGGGTTTCAGCACTTTCACTTGCTCGTTCACAAGTTGGAACAAATCTTCATCACCAGAAACAATAAAAACATCAAGTCCGTGTTGCGCGCCAGCCTTCGCCAACGTGCCAATCACGTCGTCCGCCTCAAACCCTTCGCGTTCCACCAGAGGAATTTTCATCGCGGCACAAAATCGCCTGACGAAAGGGAGTTGAATGCCCAGGTCTTCCGGAAACGCAGGGCGATTGGCTTTATATTCCTCAAAGAGTTTGTCACGAAAAGTGGGGGCAGCAAGATCGAAAGCAACGGCAACGCGGTCAGGGCGGTGTTCTTTCAAGATTTTTCGCAGAGTCCGAATGAAAATGTAAATAGCTTTCGTCGGCATCCCGCCGGGCGAGACGAGGGCCATCTGCATGGGCGCGTAAAAAGCGCGAAACACCAGCGACATTGCGTCAATCAGAAACAGCTTTCCGCCTCTCGTGGGCTCCGCCAAGTTACGCCTCCATTTAGATCTTTCACTCATAATACACGATAGGCGGGGCGTCTTAGTGCAGGGAAATGGATCCGCATTACCGTAACTTGAGGGCACAAAGTTTGGAGAATTCCAACACGGGCAAAACATCATCTCGCCAAGGCGCAAAGGCGCGGAGTCTGCAAGCCAGACACGGATAATTTTTTCGCGAGTCTTTGCGACTTGGCATCCTCGCGTGAAATTGTTTAATTTTTCACAACACCGAGTGACCTATATTGGCGACACAAGCAGGGTAAAGCGTTGTGGATTTACCACAACCAAGTTCCACTCGAAATATGATACGCTTGTAACTGACTGAAACATAATATGATAATTTGATATAATGGCATGGCACCATAGGTGCGGTGCAAAAGGTTGTTTGCCATGAGGAATTTGGATTACCAACATACAATTGCCTCACCGGCGTCCTTATCCGGCATTGGGCTGCACACGGGCGTGCAAGTCACGTTACGTCTCTGCCCTGCCCCGGCCAACACGGGTATAATTTTCAAGCGCACCGACCTTGACGGCTTCCCCATTGAAGCGAGCGCCAGAAATGTGGCGCGAGTGAGCTACGCCACCAGCCTGATGAAAAAGGGCGTGCTGATTTCAACCACGGAGCATTTGCTCTCGGCGCTAGCGGCATCAAAAATCGACAACGTTTACGCTGAAATCGATAACCTGGAGCTCCCCATCGCAGACGGCAGCGCCTTGCCTTTCTTGAAGCTCATCCAGCAGGCGGGATTGCGGCGACAACGCGCCACACGGAATTTTGCGAGAATCCTGAAACCCGTCGAAGTGGTTGAAGGCGCCAAACGGATTGCGGTGTTTCCCTCAAATACTTTGCGCATCACTTATCGCATTGCTTTTTTGCACCCTTTGATCGGGGAACAGTCCCTGAATTTTGAACCCGATAGCGGAAATTACGAAACGGAGATAGCGCCGGCCCGGACCTTCGGATTTTTTGAAGAAGCGGAAATGTTGCGAAAGAGCGGGTTGGTTCGCGGCGGGTCGCTTGAAAATGCCGTGGTGCTGACCCGCGATGGAATACTAAATCCTGAGGGCCTGAGGTTTCCGGACGAGTTCTGCCGTCACAAAGTGCTGGATATTATCGGCGATTTTGCGCTACTCGGGCATCCCATGGTCGGTCACGTAGTCGCCGAGCGCGCCGGCCATGCCATGCACATCGCGCTCTTGTCCCGCCTCTTGCGCGACAAAAGCGCATGGACGCTGGCCAATTCTTCCGAGCTTTCCCCGCACGCACCCGTCAGCTTGCCTGAGGAAGTCGCGACCGCCTCCCAGGTTTAACAATTGAAATTTCTATAACCTTTCATCCAACAGTCCTTATATCTTGTACTCTCCCCGGCGCCCTGCTATAGTGCGCGAATCTTATTGACGGAGGCCATGCACGATGTCGAAAACTCACCTTTCAAGACGCGCTTATCTGAAACTTTTTGGAGGCAGCGCCGCTCTCGCCGCCGCAGGCGCCAAACTTTCTGCGAACGCGGAACCCCGTGGCATCGCGGGCCAGGAACAACGGCCTGCGCCGCCTGAAGAAAGTTCCGCAGTTCAGGCGGACCGCGCCCGAAGAATGAAATGGTGGCACGAAGCCAAGTTCGGGATGTTTATTCATTGGGGCCTTTACAGCACGCTCGGCCGCCACGAGTGGGCGATGGAAATGGAAGGCATCCCCGTGGCCGAGTACGAGCAAATGGCAAAACATTTCAAGCCGGTGCCCCACGCCGCGCGCGCCTGGGCCAGGCTGGCCAAAAACGCCGGGCAGAAATACATGGTGATGACCACCAAACACCATGAAGGTTTCTGCAATTTCGACACCAAGCTCACCAATTACTGCGCGCCCAAACAAGGGCCGGGCCGTGACCTGGTGAGGGAGTACGTGGAAGCGGCGCGAGCCGAGGGTTTGCGCGTGGGATTTTATTATTCATTGATGGACTGGCATCATCCTGACGGCGCGCGCTGCGCCACTGATGAAGCGGCGCGCCAGCGCTTTGTGGCCTACACGCACGGACTGATTCGAGAATTGATGACCAACTACGGAACCATCGATGTCCTGTGGTATGACGTTGCCTGGCCGCTCGACGCCAAGGGTTGGGAATCGGAAAAAATGAATCGCATGGTCTTCGAATTGCAGCCCAACATTATCGTGAACAATCGGAACAAACTTGCTGGCGACTTTTCAACCCCGGAACAACACATCCAGGCTGAGAAAGGAAACCGCGCGTGGGAAAGCTGCATGACCATGAACGATAGCTGGGGCTACCAGAAAGCTGATGACGACTGGAAAAATCCCAAGACCGTGGTGCGCAATCTTGCGACCTGCGCGGAAGGCGGAGGAAATTATCTCCTGAACATCGGACCGAAAGGAGACGGAACCATTCCAGAAGAATCAGTGCGCATCCTCACCCGCACCGGCCAATGGCTGCAAAAGCACGGCGAGACCATTTATCAGTCCGAGCCTTGCCAGGTGAGCCGCTCGGTCTTTTCCAAGTTTACCCGAATAGGAAACATTCTCTACGCTCATGTTTATTTCTGGCCGGGCAGCACCTTCGGCATCGGCGGCCTTAAAACCAAAGTGCTGTCAGCGAAGATCCTGACCACGGGTCAGAAGGCGGAGTTCACTCAGGACGATTTCCGGGTGAAGTTTAGCGGCCTGCCGGTGAAAGCTCCGGACGATGTGGCCACCGTGCTCGCGCTCGAGTGCGATTCTGAACCGGTGCAGGACATGCTGAATATCCGCGAAAACAGGCCGCGCGATCAGGTGTAGGTCCGGATTTCCAATCTCGATCCAAACGCGGGAATTAAGGCGCTGACGATTTGGCCTTTCATCATGATTATGCTCAGCGTGAGTAAACGGATGGCAGAAATCCGTGAAGTAGTGAATTTTACCTTAGCGGCTTCAGCTTGCTTCACCGTTGAAGTGAGTAAAATCGACTCAAAGTGTCTTCCGCAACCGGCCATCAACTTCCGGCTTTCCGTTTAAATAATTCAATCGCCCGGAATATGCGTTGCCACACTGCCCTCGTCTTCGCTATCATTAAAAATCTTCTCTATGGATGCGAATCAAAATGATTCATTAGTGCGGGCGGAGAATCTGCGCAAGAGCTATGGCAATGTCCTGGCCCTCCGCGGCATCAGCTTTGACATAAAAAAAGGCGAGGTGTTTGGCCTGTTGGGGCCGAATGGCGCGGGAAAGACCACCACCATTGAAATCATGGTGGGCCTGCGGCAGCCGGACGAAGGCTCGGTCGTAGTGTGCGGGCTTGACCCGGCGCGGGAAAGTGACGAACTGAAACAACGGATCGGCGCGGCGCTGCAGGCCACCGTCCTTCCTGA
>DASYXZ010000288.1:0-4351 GCA_035934315.1 Terriglobia bacterium
ATTCTCGTAAGTGTCGGCTACATGGACCCAGGCAACTGGGGCACCGACCTCGCGGGCGGAGCGCTGTTTAAGTACGGGCTTTTGTGGGTTGTCGCCCTTGCGAGTTTGATGGCAATTTTTATGCAGGTCATCGCCGCGCGCTTGGGCGTGGTCACAGGAATGGACCTTGCGCAATGTTGTCGCGATTGGTACCCGAGTTGGAGTCGCAAACCCAACTGGTTATTCTGTGAACTCGCCATCGGCGCCTGCGACCTGGCGGAGGTGCTGGGCAGCGCCGTCGCTCTGAATCTCCTGTTCCATATTCCAATGTTGTGGGCGGTCATCATTACCGGGCTGGACGTACTGCTTCTCCTGGCCCTGCAAAGCCACGGGATACGAACCATCGAGGCCGTGGTTCTGATGCTGGTGGCCACTATCGCCGTGTGCTATTTCATCGAAGTGTTTATTCTTCCGCAAACCCGTCCAGACTTTGTGGAGATGGGCCTCTCCTTGATTCGGCCCGGTCTCGCCCATAGGGGCATGGTGGTGGTGGCGGTCGGCATCATCGGCGCCACCGTCATGCCCCATAATTTATATCTGCATTCGGCTCTTGTCCAGAGCCGCAGGCTCCAGGTGGATGAGCCCTCCATCCGGCGCGCTGTCCTATTTAACACCATTGACGCGACTGCCGCCCTGGTCGTCGCCTTTTTCGTCAACTCGGCCATTCTGGTGTTGGCGGCGCTGGTTTTTTTTGGCAAGGAAAGCGTGCTCGTGTCGGGCGGGCAATTGATCAAGTTCAGCGCCGACAGCGATTGGATTCGGGTCGCCTACATGACGCTCGCGCCGCTATTGGGGACGACGCTTGCAAGCACGCTGTTCGCTGTGGCACTCCTGGCCAGCGGACAGAGCAGCACGATCACCGGCACGCTCGCCGGACAGGTGGTGATGGAAGGGTTCATGCATTGGCGAATCAAACCGTGGTTGCGGCGACTCATCACCCGTTCGCTGGCCATCATCCCGGCAGTCCTCATCATCGGGATTCGCGGCAACAGCAGCGTGACGGACCTGCTGATCCTCAGCCAGGTCGTTCTGGCCCTGCAGCTCCCGTTTGCCATGTTCCCTCTCCTGCAATTCACCAGCTCGCGCAAGCGCATGGGGAAATGGCGGAACGGCTGGTTTCTGATGGTGGCCGGCTGGGGCAGCGCCCTGTTGATAACAGTTATGGACATTTACAGCCTGCCCGCCGCGCTCAAGCAGGCTTGGGTGGTCATCGCGGGCCACTAAAGGGCGAATGGCGATGCAACCTGACCGAAGAGGACACTATGTATAAAAAGATTCTTGTGACCCTTGACGCAACACCCACCGACCGGGCGATCATCGAGCACATCAAAGCCCTGGCCAGGACCATGCACAGCACCGTAGTACTTTTGCACGTTGCCGATGGCTGGGCGGCGCGGATGTATGGGGCGGACGCCGTGAGCCCCGAGGTAACCGAGGACAAAGCTTACTTGGAAAAGATTCAGGCCGAATTCCAATCCGCAGGAATTCCTGCTGAGTCGGCCCTGGCGTTTGGGGATCCGCCCGGCGAAATCATCAAATTTGTACAGGAGAAAGGCTGCGATTTGGTTGCCATGAGCACTCACGGACACCGATTCATGGGCGACTTATTTCTGGGGACAACGGCGCCCCGGGTCCAGCATAATGTCAGCGTGCCGGTACTCTTGCTCAGAGCCAGGTGAAATATTCGCCGTCATACTTTATTGGGTGGCGGAATACGGTCACGCCAATACCGTCTTGCGCTGGCGCATCGATCGGCGTACGAAAGGGTGGAATCGACACCCAGGGACCATACTTCATGCTGATTAAGGGATGCGCCACAGCGGAAGGCACAGCGCGTTTCGAAAACCGATTTGCAAATCGGTTGCCCGGACATTTTCGCAATGCGCAAGACCTGCGGCTTTCTTCCATCGGTCTCGGCACCTACCTCGGCGAGCCCACGGCGGCCTGCGATGCGCTTTATCGCGAGGCTTTTATCCGCGCGGTTGAGTTGGGAACCAACGTTGTGGATTCGGCCATCAATTACCGCCATCAGAGAAGCGAGCGCGCCATCGGTGAGGCTCTCGCCATGATGATTCGCGACGGCCGGTTAAAGCGTGACGAAATTTTTCTCGCCACTAAAGGCGGATTTCTTACATTCGACGCTGACGAACCCGCCGACCCATCGAACTATTTTCAGGAAAAATTGATTCGGACGGGGCTGATCCGGCCGGAGGAAGTTGCCGCCGGATGCCACGTGATGTCTCCGAAATACCTTGAAAACCAAATCGAGGCCAGCCGCAACAATCTGGGTGTGACGACCATAGATCTCTACTATGTCCATAATCCTGAGACTCAATTGAGCGAAGTCTCCCGCGAAGAATTTTATCGTCGACTCAAAGCGGCTTTCGCCGCGCTTGAGAAAGCTGTTGCGGAGGGAAAAATCCGCAGCTACGGGACGGCCACGTGGAATGCCTACCGCGTGGGGCAGGGGTCGCGCGAGGCATTGTCGCTCCAGGATGTTCTCCGCGCGGCTGAGAATGTGGGCGGCAAGAATCATCATTTTCACGCCATCCAGCTTCCACATAGCCTCGCCATGCCGGAAGCGTTGTTGGCCGCCACCCAACAACTGGACGGCGGGCGAGTGCCCGCCCTCCAAGTGGCGCGGGCTCGCGGCCTGTCCGTTTTCGCCAGCGCCAGTCTCTTGCAGGGCCAGTTATCCCGCGGTATTCCGGGCGAGGTCCAAACCGGATTGCCAAATCTCAAAACCGACTCGCAGCGGGCCATCCAGTTTGTACGATCCACGCCGGGAATCACTTGCGCGCTCGTAGGCATGAGCCGGCTGGAACACGTGGAAGAAAATCTTGCGACGGCAATGGTCGCCCCGCTGGCTCTCGAACAATTTCGCCAAATTTTTGCCCAAGGTGGTGAGCGGGGAGCTCCCGCAGCTCAATCCTGAAAGGAAAATCATGGACTCAAATCGACAACAGAAATTGCTCGCGTTCAAACCTCAACATAAATTCTTTGTCGGAATCGATTCGGACGGCTGCGTTTTTGACTCCATGGAAATCAAACACAAGGAGTGCTTTATCCCCAACATTATTTTCCACTGGAAGCTGCAATCGATTTCCAAATATGCCCGGGCCGCCTCGGAGTTCGTGAATCTCTACTCCAAGTGGCGGGGAGTGAACCGCTTCCCTGCCCTAACCCGGACTTTCGAGCTGCTTCGCGATTGGCCGGAGCCAATGCGCCGCGGTGCGAAAATCCCCCACGTTCCCACACTCGAAGCCTGGATTAATTCCGGCCAGGCACTGGGGAATCCGACGCTTGAAGCAGAGGCTGCGCGCACCGGCGATCCCGTCCTTAAACAAACTCTGGAGTGGAGCAAAGCTGTTAACCGCTCCATTGCCGAGACTGTCGAAGGCGTTCCGCCCTTCCCGTTTTTCCGCGAGTGCGCCGAACAAATCGGCCGCCAGGCGGATATTGTCTGTGTTTCGGCGACCCCCGGTGAAGCCCTGGAGCGCGAATGGAAGGAGCACGATATCGCGAAATACGCGGCGGTGATTGCCGGGCAGGAAATGGGGAGCAAAAAGGAACACCTGCGGCTGACTGCCGGTGGCAAGTATGAAAAAGATTGCGTCTTGATGATTGGCGATGCTCCCGGTGATATGGCCGCCGCCCGCGCCAACGACGCGCTGTTCTTTCCCGTGAATCCCGGGCATGAGGAGGAATCCTGGGAGCGCCTGCACTGCGAGGGTTTAACGAAATTCTTCAATCACACTTATGCCGGAGATTATGAAGCTGAACTGATTGCAGAATTTGAGAAGTTATTGCCGGAGAAACCGCCGTGGAAATAAACCTCGCTGCATCCCCAAAAGCTATTGCAACCCCATACGACCGGGTATAATCTTCGGGCCAGGCTGGCAATACAAAAAAGGAGATAAATATGATTCGACATGCGCTGATGACGGGAATTTTGATGGTGATGTGTGCGGCATTTGCCTTTGCCGCTGATTTCAACGGGCGATGGGAATCCACGCTTAATGGGCCCAACGGTGACATGCAATTGGTGTTCCATTTCAAAGTCGATGGAGCGAAGCTGACGGGTTCGGTGGAAACACCCAACGGAAGTGTTGACATCGAGGAAGGGAAAGTGGACGGCGACAATATTTCGTTCAAGACGCATGTGGGCGACAGCGAGGTCAATCACACCGGCAAGATCTCCGGCGACACGATCAAGTTGGGCGTGGAGGGCCCCTGGGGCCACTCCGATATGGCGTTGAAGCGCGCCGAGGACACGAAGAAGTAGAAAGCGTGGCGCAGGACTTTGCCATTG
>DASYXZ010000053.1:0-9265 GCA_035934315.1 Terriglobia bacterium
GCACTGCAAGCGCTGAGCCGGGCATGCGCTATCGAGCTTAGACTACAACAGAAGAACTAACATCGGCGCAGCCATCGCAGCGCTCTGGCAATGATTCCATGGCACTCTCTCCTGGCGTTCGATTCGGTCCTTACGAAATTCTCTCCCCTCTCGGAGCCGGGGGCATGGGAGAAGTCTATCGTGCGCGGGATACCCGCCTCGGACGCGACATCGCCCTCAAAGTCCTGCCCGTTACGCTGTCCTCTAACAAAGAACGCCTCGAGCGCTTTGAGCAGGAAGCGCGTTCAGCGTCCGCTCTCAACCACCCGAATATTGTAACCATCTACGAATTCGGACAGGTGGATAATATATTTTACATCGCCATGGAACTGGTGGAGGGAAAGACTCTGCGTGAGTTGCTCGCATCCGGTCCGATTCCGTCGCGAACGGTCGTTCAAATCGCGGTGCACCTTGCCGAGGGGCTTGCGAAAGCGCATGAAGCCGGCATCGTCCACAGGGATTTAAAACCCGAGAACTTGATGATCTCTCAAGACGGGTTCGTGAAGATTCTCGACTTTGGCCTGGCCAAACTTGTCGCAACCGGGAACCAGGAGTTTTTTAATACGTCGACTCTGGCTGGCCCTCAAACGCAGCCGGGCGTGCTGATGGGCACGGTGGGTTACATGTCGCCGGAGCAGGCGAGCGGACGGCCCGTGGATTTCCGGTCAGATCAATTTTCTTTTGGGTCGATACTCTATGAAATGGCAACCGGAAATCCAGCTTTTCGAAAAGGCACTTTCGCGGAGACGCTTACAGCAATTATCCGGGAGGAGCCGGAACCCATCGCCGCTTTGAACCTCCAAACTCCGGCTCCACTTTGCTGGATTGTCGAGCGCTGTCTGGCCAAGGAGCCCAAAGATCGCTTCACATCCACCCGGGATCTCGCCCGTGATCTCGCGGCCTTGCGTGGCCGGCTTTCTGGAGCGCCGCCTGGACGCCCTGAGCCCCGTCCAAGCAATCTGCCTGTACAGCGTACTGCGTTCATCGGCAGAGACCGGGAAGTGGCTGGCGTGAAAGAGCTCTTGTTGCGTGAGGATGTACGCCTCGTTACTTTAACCGGGCCGGGAGGGATTGGTAAAACCAGATTGGGCCTGCAAATTGCGAGTGAGGTGACAGATTCTTTCCCGGGTGGCGTTTTTTTCGTTCCTCTGGCGCCGGTCATTGATTCTGGACTGATCACTTCCACCCTCGCTCAAACTTTGGGGCTCCATGAGAGCGCAGGTAAAACACCGCTGGAGACATTGAAGGAATATCTACAGACGTTGTCGCGGGCACCGATGCTTCTGGTCCTCGATAACTTCGAGCACCTGGTTGCCGTGGCGCCGGTGGTATCGGAGCTCCTAACCACCGCCCCTAAGCTTAAGTTTCTGGTTACCAGTCGCTCGCCGCTGCATGTTTACGGCGAATACGAGTTCCCCGTGCCGCCGCTCGGGCTACCCGATCCCAAAGGCGCGCATGGTCTCAAAGAATTATCGCAATTTCCAGCAGTGGCCTTGTTTATTAGGCGGGCCACCTCCGTCAAGCCCAATTTCGAACTTACGGAAGAGAACGCATCTGCGGTGGCCACGATCTGTGTTCGCCTTGACGGTTTGCCACTCGCCATCGAACTGGCCGCTGCTCGCATCAAGCTGCTCTCGCCCTCTACCATCGAGACGCGCCTTGCAAGTCGCCTGCAATTATTAACGGGCGGTGCCCGGGATCTTCCCGCGCGGCAGCAGACACTTCGCGGAGCTATCGACTTGAGCTTTGAACTGCTTAATCCGGCTGAACAAACGCTCTTCAGAAGGATTGCAGTTTTCGTGAGCGGGTGCACTCTGGAGGCCGTGGAAGCCGTGTGCAATACGAAAAGGGATCTTGAGTTGGAAGTGCTTGAGGGAATGGCATCCTTGGTGGACAAGAGCCTTTTGCAGCAGGTCGACGGGTCGGACGGAGAATCCCGCTTCTTGATGCTGGAGACCATTCGCGAATATGGGTTGGAAAAACTGGCAGCGAGCGGGGATGAGTCGCCGACAAAGCGCGCCCACGCCGCTTACTGTCTGGTGCTGGCGGAAGAATGGGCTTCAGAGGACGCTGACGCGGGGCACGCTCAATGGCAGAATCGCTTCGAGATTGAACACGATAATTTTCGCGCCGCTCTTGAGTGGCTCACAGAAAGTGGCGACGCGGAGTGGGGCCTTCGCCTGGGCGCGGCACTCTTTCGCTTTTGGGAGATGCGCGAGTATCTCGCGGAGGGGAGTGACCGGCTGGGCAAACTCCTGAAGCTCCCAGGAGCCACGGCACGCACCAGGGGGCGCGCGCTTTTAGCCGCAGGAGTCCTGGCGGCAGAGCAGGGGGATTATGCATCTGCGGGCTTGCTCATTAAAGAGAGCCTGGAGATCTCTCGCGGATTGGAGGACAAGAAGGGCGTTGCCATTGCGCTCAACGCAATGGCGGTTAATACCCGGGACCAGGGGGATATTGCGGCTTCGCGGTCTCTCTTTGAAGAAACTTTGGCGCTGTGGGAAGAATTGGGCGACCGCGCGGCAGTCGCTCGTTCTCTTAGCAATCTGGCGAGCGTTGTAAAATTACAAGGCGACTACATACTGGCGCGTTCCATTTACGGCGAGTGCCATTCGATCTTCCGTGAACTGGGGGACCGCGCTGGTGCGGCTTGGTCGCGGAACCACGAAGGTGATGTTGCCCGAGATCAGGGTGAAGTGGATGTCGCCCGAACTCTCTACCAGGAGAGCCTGTCAATATTTCGGGAGCTCGGCGATCGCTGGGGCGTTGCCGGGACCCTCGCTGATTTGGGAAACCTGTCGCGGGACCAGAAGGATTTTCTCACTTCGCAGGCACTGTACCGCGAGAGCATGAGCATCTTCCAGGAATTGGGACATCAACGGGGCGTCGCCCGGTTGCTGGAATGTTTCGCGTGTTCCGCGGCGGCTCAGGCAAAGCCGGAGCGCGCATTGCAATTGGCAGGAGCGTCTGCCGCGCTTCGTCGAACGTTGGGCACGCCGCTCCCGCCGGCGGAGCAAACCAACCTTGAAACACGCCTCGAACCAGCCCGGCAATCGCTGACGAGTTCAGCCGCGTCGGCAGCGTGGCTGGAAGGTTGGGGGATGCCGGTGGAGAAAGCCATCCAGTTCGCGACAGGCTCGGGTGGCGACTAAACTTTTTTACCGGCTGGCGTATTCGATTCGATGAGGATTGCGAAGCCGAAGCTATTCCGCGGTTGTCGGGTCAATGAGGCGGCGCACCGCAGAGACGCGATTGGCGGGAAAGCCTCCCCGTTTCGCGTGTTCCCGAACCGTTGCTTCGTCCGGCGCCAGGTAAACGCAATAAACTTTGTCGCCAGTCACGTAGCTGTGCAGCCATTGAATCTCCGGTCCCATTCCTTTTAAGACGCCCACGGACTTTTGGGAGATGGCCCGCAGCTCGCTATCCGTTAGATTTCCCGCGCCGGGTATTTCGCGCTCGATCACAAATTTTGGCATGGGCACCTGCCTATTTTTCAACTTATTTGGCGACGCACCAGTCGCAACCGATCTTCCGCGATTATCACGCCGCCGGAAATATTATTTACTCCGAATGTACTTTACCTCTGGCGCAAGGCGAAGTCAATCGCCGGGCGGAAAAGAAAATTCGGCGATTGCGTCACGGCATGATTACCTATAACAGTATTATCTACTAACGTATATCACCGGATTGGGATACTCGCGTCGCCGCCTGACAACAATCGGATGGATCAAAACAACCGGGGACAAGAGCCGCTGCCATAACATCTTCAGGATGGGCTCATTCCATGTTCGTCCCTCGAGATGCAAGGTTTGCAACATACCTAAGGTCATTCTGGAAATTACCCGGGTCTTTTCCCGGTAATTTCCAGTTTCTCCGTCAGCAGACAGAACCCCCTACCGGCGGACAACTTCCAATTTCTTGGTTTCCCCGCCCCCTTCTACTGTCTGCTGTCTACCGCCTTCTGTCCACTGTCTATAGCCTCCCTTGCCATTTGTCTCTCCAATTTTGCACACTTTTGGATATATATTTTGGGGGCCAAAGGCAATCCCATTCATGGGTTTGCGCGCGAATCCGACAACCACAGTCACACAATCGCTGACCGTGAGTACCCGCTTGATTTTTCCGGCTCATCGTCGCTAGACCGATTAAATGCGTCGTGTTAATCTACTCATTCTAGAAACGTGATGCGATGAGCGGCTTCAAGCATCTGCTTTCGACGGCGAGGCGAATCGCGATTTAATGAAACCAGAAATGTCCTTGAAACGTCCAATTTTCTTTAGGGAAAAATTCCGGGTAGTAGTGTCATTTGCGGGCCAGTGGCGTTTCGAAGGGGCTCGGATTCCAAATGACACCACTTCCAGATTTCTGTTGATCTTTCCGACGATGGGTGCATGAGGCGGACAGCGAAGCAGCTATCTGACGCACTGTAGTATCGAAACCTATGAACGAGCGCCACTCCCCGTTTCTGATTGAAGATTCACCCTCCCGTTCCATGGAGGGGCGAAGCGAAAAACCGCCTTCCCCACCCCCACGCTGGCCGTGGGTATTGGTAGCGGTCCTGATCGTGATGGGGGCGGGCTACTATTATTTTCTTCGGCCAAAACCAACGGCCACACAATCCCGCGGCGCATCCCCCGGTGGCAGGCCGGCCAGGGGCGCACTCGTGACGCCGGTTGATGCCGCAAGAGTTCAAAAAGGCGACATCGGTGTATATCTCACAGGCCTCGGCACAGTGGTTCCCATTAACACAGTGACGGTAAAGAGCCGGGTGGATGGGCAGTTGATGCGCGTCCTGTTCAAGGAGGGCGATCTGGTTCACCAGGGCCAACTGCTGGCGGAGATTGATTCGCGGCCGTTTGAAGTCCAGTTGCACCAGGCCGAAGGGACGCTCCTCAAGGATCAGGCTCTGCTCGACAATGCGCGGCTGGATCTCGCGCGCTATCAAACCCTGGTGACGCAAAACGCGGTTCCGGAACAACAGCTCGCTACCCAGAAAGCGACAGTTGCCGAAGACGAAGGAATCGTAAAGACCGATCAAGCGCTGATCGATAGCGCCAAGCTGAATATCATCTACTGCCATATTACTGCTCCTATTACCGGCCGGATTGGCCTGCGACAGATCGATCCCGGAAACATCGTTCACGCCTCGGATTCCACTGGGCTATTGGTGATCACTCAAATTCAGCCCATTAGCGTGATTTTTACCATCGCCGAAGATCAAGTCCCCGCCGTGGTTAAAAAAATGCGGGCCCGGCAGCGCTTGAGCGTGGATGCCTACAATCGCGATATGAAGACCATGATTGCCCGGGGTTGGTTGACGACGGTGGACAACCAGATCGATCAAACCACGGGCACGCTGAGGCTGAGGGCCACTTTCAACAACGACGACAACGCGCTTTTTCCCAACCAGTTCGTCAACGCGCGATTGTTGCTGGAGGAGAAGAAGGGCGTCACGCTGGCGCCCGCGGCCGCAGTCCAGCGCAACTCTCTAATGACGTACGCCTACGTGGTCAAGCCGGATTTTACTGTGACCGTGCGGCAGGTTGCCGTGGGCACAACCGAGGGCGACGAGTCTGAAATCACCTCCGGTTTATCGCCGGGGGACGTTGTCGTGATGACGGGCGTGGACAAGCTCCAGGAAGGGAGCAAGGTGAGCACACACTTTGCCGGCGATCACCCCCCGAGGCAGACCTAAATGAGCCCGTCCCGGACATTTATTCTCCGGCCGGTAGCCACTTCTCTGCTGATGGTCGCCATTCTGCTGGCGGGCGCCGTTGCCTACATGCAGTTGCCTGTCTCAGCGTTGCCGGAAGTCGATTACCCCACCATCCAAATCATCACCTTCTATCCCGGCGCCAGCCCGGATGTGATGGCATCTTCGGTAACGGCTCCGTTGGAGAGACAGTTCGGCCAGGTGCCGGGCCTCCAGCAGATGACCTCCACCAGTTCCGACGGCTGCTCGGTGATCACCCTCCAATTCAACCTCAACCTGAATATTGACGTGGCCGAGCAGGAAGTACAGCAGTCGATCAATGCTTCGGGAACGTATCTTCCGCCCGACCTTCCCAGTCCGCCGATTTATAGCAAAAGCAATCCCGCCGATGCGCCCATCCTGACTTTGGCGCTTACATCCAATGACCTTCCCCTTTCCAAGGTGGAAGACTTGGCGGACACGCGTTTGGCGCCCAAGATTTCGCAACTGCCCGGGGTTGGTCTGGTAAGCATCAGCGGCGGACAAAAGCCCGCGGTTCGGATTCAAGCCAACCCCACGTTGCTGGCATCTTACGGCCTCAATCTGGAAGATCTGCGCAGCGCGCTTGTTGCCGCCAACGTTAATCAGGCGAAAGGGAACTTTGATGGCCCGCACCAGGCGTACCAAATCGGCGCCAATGACCAGTTGCTTTCCAGCGCCGATTACGCTCCCCTGATCATCGCGTATCGGAACGGCTCGCCGGTAAAATTAACCGATGTCGCCACCGTTGCTGATGACGTTGAAAACGTCCGCGAGGCCGCCTGGATGAACGAAGTTCCCGCCGTCATCGTTAACATTCAGCGGCAGCCGGGTGCGAACATCATCACCGTGGTTGACCGCATTAAAACACTATTGCCGCAGCTCACCACTTCCATGCCCACGTCAGTTCAAGTGTCCATCTTGACCGACAGGACCACAACCATACGGGCGTCGGTGAGTGACGTGCAATTCGAATTGATGCTTACCATCGCCTTGGTGGTGATGGTCATTTTCCTTTTCCTGCGCAACGTTTCTGCCACTATCATTCCCAGCGTTGCCGTCCCTCTCTCGCTGGTGGGCACGTTTGGCGTGATGTATATGCTTGGCTACAGCTTGAATAACCTGACCCTGATGGCCCTGACCATTTCCACCGGCTTCGTGGTGGATGACGCCATCGTGATGATCGAAAACATTACCCGCTATCTCGAGGAGGGCGAACCGCCTCTCCAGGCAGCGCTTAAAGGTTCAGAGCAGATTGGTTTTACCATCGTCTCGCTGACCATCTCATTGATTGCCGTGCTCATCCCTCTGCTGTTCATGGGCGATATCGTGGGCCGGCTCTTTCGTGAATTTGCCGTCACTCTGGCCGTCACGATTCTGGTCTCCGCCTTCGTTTCGCTTACTCTCACGCCGATGATGTGCGCCAAGCTTTTGAAGCATCAACCCGAAGAAAAGCAGGGCAGGTTGTTTCGCGCTTCAGAACACGCCTGGATGTGGGTGATCTCTTATTACGACCGGACCCTGCAGGTTGTGCTTCGCCATCAGACGGAGACTCTGCTGGTGGCCATCTCCACTTTTGTTCTGACAGTTCTGCTCTACATTTTTATTCCCAAAGGATTTTTCCCGATTCAGGATACGGGCGTCATTCAGGGTGTTTCAGAAGCAGCCCAGTCAGTTTCCTTCCAGGAAATGGCCGGCGAGCAGCAGGATCTGGCGAAGGTCATCCTGAAAGATCCCGCCGTTGAAAGCCTGTCATCTTTCATTGGAATCGATGGAACCAACACCACCCTGAATAGCGGGCGCATTCTGATCAATTTAAAACCGCTCGGCGAAAGA
The DNA here is from genome assembly GCA_035934315.1 of Terriglobia bacterium. Classification (GTDB taxonomy): domain Bacteria; phylum Acidobacteriota; class Terriglobia; order UBA7540; family UBA7540; genus DASYXZ01. The sequence continues at coordinate 7,607 of DASYXZ010000053.1, forward strand.
AATATAAGCGCCAGCGACGTCATTCGCCGTCTGCAGCCTGAACTGGCCAGGGTGCCGGGCATCACTTTGTTCATGCAACCGGTGCAGGATATTACCGTGGAAGATCGGGTGAGCCGCACGCAGTTCCAATACACCCTTGAAGATCCCAACACCGACGAGCTGAGCGCCTTCGCACCCAAAATGCTTGCGGAACTTCAAAAGCTCCCTGAGTTGAGCGATGTGGCAAGCGACCAGCAGGTGGGCGGTCTTCAGGCCAAGCTGGTGTTCGATCGCGAAACGGCTTATCGCCTCGGCATCTCACCCTCAGCAATCGACCAAACACTTTATGACGCCTACGGCCAGCGGCAGGTATCCACCATTTTTACCCAGTTAAACCAATATCACGTGGTTTTGGAAGTGAAGCCCAATTATCAGAGCAATCCTTTGGACCTCCGCGATTTGTATATCCGCACGGGTGCCGCGAGCACCAGCGGTTCCACGGGACTGGTGGCCGGTGGGAGCGGCGGAGCACAATTATTCGGACCCTCGAGTTCGCAGTCCGCAGCCAATTCGAGCCTGGCTTCCGCTTCAACCTCTTCCTCGGGCAACTCATCTGCCGCCGCTTCCGGCAACGCCGTCGGGAGCGGACCGATTGCTTCTTCGTCGAAGTTTCCCAATGGGGGCCAGGTGCCACTCGCCGCCTTTACACATTTGGAGGAGATGAGCGCGCCCATCACCGTGAACCACCAGGGGCAGTTCCCGGTGGTTACCCTTTCATTTAATCTGGCTCCCAACGCTTCGCTTGGACAAGCCATTGACGCCATCAATAAAGTGAAAGAGTCCATCAACATGCCGGCGAGTATTCAGGCGGCGTATCAGGGAACCGCCGCGTCATTCCAGGCTTCATTGGCCAATGAGTCCTGGCTGATTCTGGCGGCCCTCGTTACGGTCTACATTGTTTTGGGTGTTTTGTATGAGAGCTATATCCATCCGCTCACCATCCTTTCCACGCTGCCGTCGGCCGGCGTCGGGGCGCTGCTGGCCCTAATAATCTGTCGATACGATTTCAGCGTCATCGCGCTCATTGGCATCGTCCTGCTGATTGGCATCGTGAAGAAAAACGGCATCATGATGATCGATTTCGCTTTGGACGCGGAAAGAAGAGAACACAAGCCGCCCGAGGAAGCGATCTACCAGGCCTGCCTGCTGCGCTTTCGTCCCATCATGATGACCACTATGGCAGCGCTGCTGGCCGGCGTGCCACTGGCGCTCGGGTCAGGAACAGGTTCGGAGTTACGACGCCCCCTGGGCATTACCATGGTTGGCGGACTCGTTTTGAGCCAGTTACTGACGCTGTTCACAACGCCGGTCATCTATCTCTGGTTCGACCGCCTGTCTCGAAGATTTTCCCGCGAGCGCCAGATCAGCCCGGGTTCGGAGCCGATTCCGGCAGAGTAAGCCATGAATAATTCAGCGAACGCAGGACGGGGACCCAGTCCAGCCTGGGGCCAGCCCGCACGCGGCCAGGATGGCGCGTTACTAATACGAACGCATTTAGCGCAGTTACAAAACCCCCTCACCCCCGGCCCCTCTGTCGCCGCGGCGACCAAGGGGAGGAGAATATGAAAGTAACCCTCGCCCCTTGAGGGGAGAGGGTGTCCCGCGTCCGCGGGACGGGTG
>DASYXZ010000068.1:0-2468 GCA_035934315.1 Terriglobia bacterium
CCGTCCATTTTGAAATGAAGGATGTGAGCAGGCAGCCCGGCTTTTTCCGAAATCTCAATGGCCTCCTGGATGGCGCGGATGCCGTTTGCTCCCTCGCCGCGAATGTGGCTGGTATAAATGCCGCCGTATTTGGCCGAGACTTTGGCAAGCTCAATGAGATCGTTGGTAGTTTCAAACATGTTGGGCGCGTAGATGAGGCCTGAGGCAAGGCCGATGGCGCCGTCGCGCATGGACTGATCCACCAGCGCCTTCATCTTTTCCATTTCTTCGGGCGTGGGCCGGCGATTGACGTTGCCCATCACGTCCTCCCTCACCTGGCCGCTGCCCACATAGGAAGCAATGTTCACGGAGATGCGATTGCGCTCGAGGCGGGCAAAGTATTCGCCAAGCGTAGTCCAGTCGCGTTTAATGCCGCCCTTCTGGCTCAAGGGCGCCGAGCTCTTATCGAATTCCGCGATGGCCGGCCCCAGAATCGGACCGGCGGAGTTTGCTTCACCCAGGATTTCTGTGGTCACACCCTGTCGAATTTTGCTGTCTGCGTCACCGTCAACCAGCAGGGTGTAATCAGAATGGCTGTGAAGGTCAATGAAGCCCGGCGCGACAACCAGTCCTCTCGCGTCGATCACTTGCTTCGCTGACGCGCCTTCCAATCTGCCAATATCAACAATTTTTCCGTCTTTAACCGCCACTGAACCCGCGTACCACGGGCTGCCGCATCCATCAATGATGTGGCCGCCCACAATCAACAAATCGTATGGCGCTTCCTGCGCCGGAGATTGTGAGTATCGAATGGCGAGCGCTCCAAGAAATCCCGTGGTTACGACGATGGCCAGAGCTTGTGATCTCACGCGAGGTTTAAATAACTTATTTAATGGGAATGGCACCAGAACCTCCGCACTGTCTTTTACTTATCACGGATCTGAATCAGAACGATCACGATGGCTATGGCGAGGAATGCCATCGCGCCCCGCCAGTAAAACACCGGGTCGAGAAACGCAGGCCGAACCAGCCCACTGGCAGTCTGGATGAGACGGACCACCAATCCAATGCCCAGGCTGACTGCGGCCATAATCAAAAGAATACCGGGAAGCTGTTTCATTTGATCCTCCATGCCTTAATGCCGGTTGCTATTCTCTATGCACTTTGCCGATTTGTGGCTGCCTTTCGTATGCACGTGCGGCATTATAACCCCGGCTTCATCGATGGGGCGCGTTTTATCGTTACGACCAACGCGCGCGGGCAAAGAGGTTTATACTTGCAGTCGGAGGTGCGAATCAACAATGGCTTACTGCCCTAAATGTCTGATCGAATACGCGGAGGGTTCCCCGGAATGCATTGATTGTCATGTGCCGCTCGAGGCTGGCGCGCCGCCCGCGCCGCAGGGCGCGGTAAAGGAATTGGAGCTTACGCCGGACATCGAGTTGGTGAGGGTGCGTACATTTAGCGGCGCGACGGGCGCGATGGATGCCGAATTGGCGCAAAATATCCTGCAGTCGCAGGGGATTTCCTGTATCCTCCCTGGTGAAGGGCATGCAGAATTATTTCCAGGAGTTGATATTGTTCAATTGCTGGTTCGCAAGGAAGATGCCGAACGCGCCGAGGAGATCCTGAAAAGTTATCTGGATAATCCTGAGAACATTCTTCCCGAAGGGGAGGAGACGCAAGCGTGAATCACTGTGACGGAGTCGCGGCTTGCCCGCGCGACTTGCGGCCGTGATTTCCGGGGGCGGGCGTCGTAACCTCTCGTTCCAGGCGGGCGACAGCGCGCTGTGCGTCTTTTGCTTCCAACGCAGCTTTTTCTGACGGAAGCGCGTCGAGATATTTTTTATAAGCCTCAAGCGCCTTCTGCTTCAATCCTATTTTTTCATACGTTTTTCCCAGTCCAAGATAAGCCGGCGCATAACTCGAATCTTCCTGAATTGCTTCTTGAAAACGGCTGAGCGCGCCATTGTATTTTTTCCTTCGGAGATAGAAGTTGCCGATCTCCACGGATTTCATCGCTCCGGGCGGAACGTATTTATTTTCGGCCGAGTAGGTTGCCGCATCAGGATCAACCTCGACGGCCGGCGCTTTTGTTGGGGCAGGCTTGGGTTTATCACTTTGGGCGAGAGCGGGCAACCGGACCATGGCCAGCGCCAGGTCCGCCAAAATAATCAAAATTAGAACGCGAAGCATACCAACAATTCTGGCCTCGCAACATTAACCTGTCAAGGTTAGGGTCGCGGATACGTCCGGGTGTTTCCATTGCGGGAATTGGTCACTTTGAATTCGCCGCTTGATTCCGCCGAAAGCTTGATCCAGTTTCCGTCTTCGGTCCGGTTGGCAATAAACTGGTCCGGGGAATTATTCGCGTTTCCCCCCGCCTCCGCATAGTGAAGCTGCCAAAAATCCTCAAGTCCCGGGGACGAGTGAATCACCTGCCATGCACCGGGTTCTCCGCCTTTGGTGGCGCCGTTGTTCATGATGGC
>DASYXZ010000113.1:0-17024 GCA_035934315.1 Terriglobia bacterium
GCTGACCATGGTGCGCCAGCCCGCGCGGGAGATCGGGATGACCGCCGCGCGGATGCTGATCGAACACATTGAGGGCCGGCCTCAGCAAACCGCAGTGCAACGCCTTCCCACCCGTCTCATGGTGCGCGATTCGTGCGCCCCGCCTGCCTCGCGCGCTCCTCTGGACACAACCTCCATCGCCCTTTTGCATCAGCCATTACAATCGGCGGGACCGACCTCAGCGCGCAGCCGGCCAAATTCGCGAGCGACTTTATAACCAGCACTACCTTCGGCCGGCAGCGAGCTTCCGAAAATAGTAATCGTGGGCATTTTGCGGGATTGAGTTATTGGGTGATTCAGTGAATTATAAATTGGAAGCTGGAAATTAATACGAACGCAAGAAGTTATGTTCCATCTTAGAATCGTCGGCCTACACCCCTCACCCGTCCCGCGGACGCGGGACACCCTCTCCCATCAAGGGGCGAGGGTTACTTTCATATTCTCCTCCCCTTGGTCGCCGCGGCGACAGAGGGGCCGGGGGTGAGGGGGTTTTGTAACTACGGTAAATGCGTTCGTATTAGAAACTGAACTCCAAAGATTGCAGCCCAATCTCGATTATCCTGTTTCTAGATTCCGGTTCAATTACTTAAAACTCTTCGCATGTCTTCTTCGGACAACTCGCCTGCGGCCCCCATATTTTTCAAAGATGGCGAGCGCAATCTGGTCTGCGGTGAGGGCGCCCAGTCGCGCGCTCGCAGGGTTTGAGTTTCCCAATATTGAAAAGGCAAGCCGCCCACCGGAAGGCAAATCCATATACCCCGAGAGTGAGTTCACGTGAGTGATGGTTCCCGTCTTGGCGTGAATGGCTCCCACGGCTGAAGTGCCCATAAAGCGGTGGTCCAGCGTGCCATCAACCCCTGCCACGGGCAGCGATTTGTAGTAAGCATCAAAATATGGAGAGTGAGTCATATATTGGAGAATTTTTACGACGGCTTCGGGCGCAACCAGGGCCTGGCGCGAGAGTCCGGACCCGTCAACAAAATAAAATTCATCCGCAGGGATTCCCACCTGGGCGACAAATTCCCGCAAGACTTCGAGGCCCGTGGTCAGGCTGCCATAGTTTTTCACCTCGTGCCCCAGGGTGCGCAGCAACATTTCCGCGTGAAGGTTTTGGCTGACTTTGTTGGTCACCTTGATGTCCTCGCGCAGTCCCAGCGAATCATGTTCCGCCAGGATCACTCTGCCTGCGGGCGCGGGCGCGGGGGACGGCATGGTTGCCGCCTCCAATCGAGTGAAGTGTTTCACCACTACATTGCCACGCACATGAATCCCGCGGTCTTCAAGAAGCTTCAGGAAAATATCTCCCACTAGCTGTGGCGGATCATCAATTGAAACCGCGTCGTCTTCCACGATTGAGCCGAAGGGAACCTGGCCCCAAACGTCCAACTGCCTGGAGCCTTGAACGCGCTCGACGAAAATCTCTTCCTTGCTGTCTGCGCCGGTGGTCTCCAGCCGATTGTTGAGCTGATAGTAATCACTGATCGGAGCGAGTGAAACCAGCGCCGTCTCTCCCACCGTCGTCGCCGGCTGAACGTGAAAAAGGAGCTCGTTGTCGTTAAATGCCAGGGCAGTGACGGGCGCGCCATATCCCCATTCAAGATCTTCTTCGGCCCAATCGTGACCGTAGGGTTCAAAAAGAAAGTAACTGTCATCCGCCACCAGATTGCCCTGAACCTCGCGCACGCCGCGCGCCGCAACCTGGTCCGCCAACTCCCGAAAGACCCGGTCAGCAGGATCTTTCCTCTCGGTTTCGAGGTGGTAAGGCAAGACCCGGCTGCCCAGGTTGGCATCACCCCGCCCCACCAGGATAAGGTCGCCCACCCGGCCCTGCGCGTCCGGCGCCGTGGCACTTTCGACGGTGGTGCGAAAGACAAAATTGGGGCCCAATTCCTCCAACGCCGCAGCGGTGGTAAAAAGTTTCATATTCGATGCGGGCATAAAAAGGTGATCGGCATTCTGTTTGAACAAGATTTTTCCGTCGCGGAGGCGCATCACTTCGATGCCCCAAAAACCACGTTGCGCCGCCGTCTGGCGAAGGATGTAATGGATGTGCGGCCCGAGACCGCGTGGAATCCGGACACGGCGCTTTTTCGCCGCGCCCGATGGCACACAGAAAACGAGAGCGATGAGCACAAGGGCGAACGGCAGATTGCGGCGGGAGCGATGTGAGTTGGTCACGCGCGATTAATGCGGCGGTCGGGAGCAAGCACTGCCAGCCTGACCGCCGGATGGATTTTTCTTTTCTGGTCACCAGGCTACAGCGCCGATAAGCCGGTGGTCCCTGCCAGAGTAAACTCCGACTGCCATTCTATTTCAGCCCAACAAGCGCGCCACTTCTTTGGCAAAGTAAGTGAGAATAATGTCCGCGCCGGCGCGTTTGATGGAGGTAAGCGATTCCATCACGATCCGTTCACGGTCAATCCAACCATTTTGGGCCGCGGCCGCGATCATTGCATACTCGCCACTCACCTGGTAAGCAGCCAGAGGAACGTCAAAGGTGCGCCGCGCCACCGTCAGAATATCGAGATAAGGCAACGCCGGCTTTACCATAATAATGTCCGCTCCCTCTTCAATGTCGAGAGCGATTTCGCGCATGGCCTCGCGCTGGTTGGCGGGGTCCATCTGATAGGATTTTCGGTCGCCAAATTTCGGAGCCGAATCCGCCGCCTCGCGAAACGGTCCATAAAACGCCGAGGCATATTTGGCCGAATACGCCAGGATGGGCGTTCCGGTGAATCCACGCGTGTCGAGCTCCCGCCGGATGCGCCCCACGCGGCCATCCATCATGTCGGAGGGCGCAACCATATCCGCGCCAGCCTCCACCTGAGTGAGCGCGGTTTTGGCCAGGAGTTCCAGCGTCGAATCGTTATCAACCTCGCCGTTTTTGATCAAGCCACAATGTCCGTGGCTGGTATATTCGTCCAGACACACATCGCAAATCACCAGCAGTTTGGGCGCCGCCTTCTTCACGGCGCTCACAGCGCGTTGGATAATTCCCTCCGGGTCATAGGCGCCGGAACCCACTTCGTCCTTTTCCTCCGGGATGCCGAAAAGAATCACAGCGGGAATACCGAGATCGTAAACCGCCTTGCACTCCTGCACCAGCAGATCCACCGACCACCGGTAGTTGCCGGGCATGGACAGAATCTCCTCCTTCACCTTGCTCCCCGGGCAAACAAACATCGGGTAGACAAGGGAACTCGTGCTCAGCGCGGTTTCACGAACGAGGCCGCGAAGGGCTTCGGAGCGTCGCAAGCGGCGGGGACGATGCGTTGGGAATGGCATTTTGGTCCTTGAACCCTAGCTCGTTGTCAGTAGTCAGGGAACAGCTTTCAGCTTTCAGCTATCAGCGGTCAGTTGTCCGGTATAAGAACTCCGTTTTAAGCGGCGAATTGCACGAAGCGCATTTTGAAAACACAAGCCAACGATAAAAGGTTGTAGACAGGAAAACGGAGACAACTGACCTCAGACAACTGACTACGGACAAATCTTAATATAATCTCTCCCTAGTCTTCAAATTTCCGAATGTCCCGATATTCGACAATGATAATGCTATACGATACGAATTCTCCTGCCGCAAGGTCCCCAGGGCAAAGCGGCGATACTCGACATCGATCCCGAAACAACCAAAATTATAACTGGCCTGGCTGACCAATTGCTGCGCAATTCCCTGGGCAAAATTGTAATCCATCCCGAAGGCGCCGCTGAAACCTTTTTGTTTGATGTCGCCAAAAGTAGCGACCGTGCGCAGCAGGTTAAATGATGGGAGTTGCGAAAGCGAAGAGGTTGGGGGAAGCGGCGTGAGGAGCGCGGCCGTGCGGTTGATGAAAAAATCCGTGAACGCCAGTCCCAGCGACCCGCGGTGCACATGCGAAGTGATACCGGCGTTCAACACGCCCCCGCCATTGGGGTTGAAATCGGCGCGCACCTCTGTGTCATAATTCGACGAGGGCGCCATCTTCAGCACCGAAACCACAGGAGACAAGCGGCGCCCCTGAGCAAACGCGAAACCCGTCAAAGAAATTGTGGGATCCCACACTACATTTTGACCTGACACGAGCGCCCCCCCGAATGTGGGGTCAAAATAATATTTTTGCGACAAGCGCAATGAAAGGAAATCGCGCGCCGGGGGCATTTCCCCCGACCCATCAGGCGAGTCTTTCCTCGCCATCAGGGTATTGGTCAAGGAGTACTCAATTTCGTTGGTTTCAGAAAAAATATCGATCAGGTCGTATCGCACGATGTTATCAATGTCTTCCCGGTCGCTGGCTCGAACCAGGCGGTAGCGGATGTCGGGCTCCACGACGTGTTTAAGCCGATACCCCCAAAGGGTGCGCTGCAAAACTTTTTGAAAAGAGGGCGGCTGCAAATCAACCGAGAAATCTCCCATAATGCGGTTGACGGGGGAGTGGTCCGGCCGCAGGCTGGTTCCGTAATGGGTGGCGTCAAAACCCAGGGTGGGGGTGACGTGAAATCCCCAAAACGGTTTTGTGCGCAATAAGATTTCAGGATGGAAGTCAAAGCGGTCTGTAATGCCCGGGGTTGAGAACCCGGGTTCTGTCCGGCCCACTCCGTCTGCCGAGGCGTCGAATGAAAAGTAAAACGGCGAGCGCCCCACCTGCTTGTCCATACCCGAAACCGAAAAGCTGGGCATCTGGCGAATGGTAATGGAATTCCCCGCCGCCCCGCCCGAGCCCACTCCGGGCGGACAATTGGCGCTGGTTGAAAAACCATTGGTGACCGCCCCGCCGACGGCGCAGAGAAAATTCTGATAGCGTGAAACAAACAAATTGACGCTGTAGACATCAAAATTCCGGGTCAAAAACCCCGTTTGACGGGCTTCGGAACTCACGGCCTCAGTAAAACTATTGCTCCAGGTCTGGCGGAACGCCAGGGAGGAGATATAGTCCACGTCCAGGACGCCGCGAAATCCATAGCCTACATTGCCAGCCTGTCCGATGGCCCGCACGCTGTTCCCTGAGGCTTGCAATAATTGCCCGCCCGGCCCGCTGAGCCCCCGATCGTTAATACCGTAATAGTTTACGGTGATATCACTGGTTGGACCGGGCTTGGCGCGAAATTGCGCGCTGCGCGCCAGGCCGCGATTGCTATAGTCCTCGAGCCCGACGAGCAGGTCGGCGCTGCGATTGATGTCCCAGAAAAAACCGTCTCCCACGATGTAGCCCTTTTGCGAAGAGTTCCCGATGTGAGGAAGCAGGAACCCCGTCTGGCGCGGCCGGGGGGCAATCGAGCTGACCATGACGGGCAAATAAAGGATGGGCACATTCAGGAGGCGAAAGACCGCGCCATGGGTCACGACTCGATCATTCACCTGCACCCGGGCGCTTCGGGCCGACAGAGACCAGCCCTTGTCCTCGTTCTCGCAGGAGCTCATACGCCCCTGTTCCAACGAATAAGTGTTTTCATCCAGGCGGTCCACCCGTCCCGCCTGGACATAAAGCGGATTCTCGCTCATCACCACCTGGGCACCCGGACGCATGGCGGCATGGAGGTAACCGTGGCCATCGGCAAACCAGCCCTTCTGGGTTCGAATGTTGTAATGAACCTCATTCGCTTCCAAGTAGGCTTTGGAATCTGTAAACGTCACATGACCGGTGGCTGTCACCTCATCGGTGGCGCGATTATAGAGGGCATCGTCGGCAACCAATTTAAACTTTTGGTAAGTCACCTCAACGTGTCCATGAAGTCGGTAGAATTCCTTCGTAATTTCCCGCGAATCGGCGCGCACGCTGACCGTGTCCACCAGGTTTTGGAACTCGAGAGGAATTGAAGGTGATTGTTGTTCCGCCCCGGCCTGGAAAAATTCGCCGTTGAGAGACATCAAGACCGGAAGGGGCTCACAAGGATTGAAATCAGCCTGCTGCGCCCGCGCGGTGGGAAGTATCGAGAGACCTATCGCCAGCCAGAGCCATAACGGGCCACAGGGAGAGCCCGGCCCCAACCGCCGAGATCGAAAAACTCGAAAGGTGGAGAGAAAGAATTCAGTCGCGTTGAGACGCAGCATACCAGCCGTTTATTATTCTACTCGAAAGCGCTTTGTTCTACCGCACGGTTTTGTTAAGATGCAGTGGGAGCCAATAAAAGCTGCCCGGAGGACACCAAACGCGCGGTGAAGTGCCCTAAGTGCGGATTTGTCAGCCATCCCGGACTTCCCCAATGTAAAAGGTGCGGCCGCCAGTTCAATACCGCGCCGCGCAAGGAAAATCCTTCGCTGATTTCGTCTCTGCTTTCCTCTTCTTCTCCTGTTCAAAAGCAAGCGGCTTCAGATCCTTCTTCGACGGTCAACAACCTTCCCTCTTTGAATAAGTCTGAAACATCAATTTCTGCGGCTTCCATCACGCCGGAGCGCGCGTCCACCCCAGGCCCAGCATCCATTGCCGGATCACCCGCAATCCCACGCGTTCCAGCCCAGCCTGCTACTCCGCTCTGGCAAGATGAACTTTCCGGCCGGGTGCAGAAATTCCGCCGTCAGCGAGCTCGTTTGCGCAGTAACTTTGATCCAAGCGGCACGCTCGATCTTGAGTTTGATTCCACTGAAGATAGCCCGCCGGGGGAAATCGAAACCCTTGTCGGCGGCCAGGTGGTTGAATTTGGCGAGGGCGGGCGCGAAGTGAGCACCGCAGTGGGCGACTCGGCGCATGAGCATTCGGTTCTGGATTCACTCCCCCAAGCGTCTTCTGGTGGCGGGATTCGAGTCCTGAGCGGAGCGGCAGTGCAAGCGGGAGAAATGCATCTGAGCCATCCGGATACCGCCTCGGACCCGGTTGAGATCATCATCGATTCTGAACCCCCAACCAACGAGGTCTTGCCCCACGGGGCGCGCTTTTCCTCACACCCAAGAGAGCTGATGGCTCCCCGTTTTCTTGCCGCTCTTTTAGACGCCACTATCCTGATGGCGGGCAATGGTGTGTTTGCCGCCATCTTTTGGTACTTTTGTCTTCAGACCGGGCGAGTTTCTCCCGTGCCCGCCAGCCTGATTGTCACAGTCGCCGTCGCCGCCTTCTTTATGCTCTTCTATTTCGGATTGGCCGTCGCGCTCACCGGCTCCACTCCCGGCCTCACCTGGATGGGACTTGAGGTTCGCAATCAGGAGGGGAACTTGCCCACCACGCTCGAATCGTGGTGGCGTGCATTTGGCTATTTGGTTTCCGCCTCCGCCTTTTTTATGGGATTTCTGTGGGCGTTCCTGGACCCGGACGGCCTGACCTGGCATGACTTGATATCCGGAACATATATTACTGACAAGAGTGTTGAATTATGAATTCGCTCCGGCTTTTTCGCCCACCCACTTGTCTTGAATCACTTCCCATTAAACGGCGCCGACTTTCTCACGATCGCAAATTATGGTGACGACTTCTATTGTAGCGGCGGTCTCCGACCGCCGTGTTTTCGGCGCACAGAGAGCGCCGCTACAACGAATGAATGTCACGATAATTTGCGAGCCTCAATAGGACAAAAACTCGTAACGCCGCTTCCGCCCTTTGAAGTTGCCGCTGTTCTATTTCTCTTCCCGGCCGGTTTAAAGACTTCAAAAAAAACAGTGGAAAGGCCGCAAGCTTGAAAAGCGAATCTTGCGGTAGCATTTTTGTGTCCTGGCAAATCATTCATATCAAATCAGCAATCAAGGGTTGGCCAACGCAGCCACTTCCCCGGGCATCTCAATTAAATGCGGAGCTGGCGTGTGGCGGCCCGGCAAATGGACGGCCTGGCGGCATGGAACTTCAAAGTTTAGCGTGTTATACTATGGATTGGGTTTGAAGGCACAGCGGGCCGCCACGCAGCAGGGTGAAGGCCGAGAAAGTTTTAAAGATAACGATCCACCGAAGGAGTCAACTTTCCGATGAACAAACGCGTTCGTATATTCCTGATTTCCATTTCGTGCGCCCTGCTGTTTTACGTTGCCCTGGGCGGGGTGCTGGGCAAAGGAAACTCCTCGACTGAAAAGACATATCGTGACCTCGGCGTCTACACCGAAGTCCTTTCCCGCATTAAGACCGATTACGTGACCGAGCCGAACTTGAAGAAAGTGACCGGAGGCGCCATTCGCGGCTTGCTGGAATCTCTGGACCCCTACAGCACTTACTTCACTCCGCAGGAGTACCAGGATTATCTCGCGCACCCTGATCCAGGCCCGGCAGACGTGGGGATATTCATCTCGAAAAAAATGGGATTCGCCACAGTGGTTTCAGTCCTGCCGGGAAGTCCGGCGGAAAAAGCCGGCATTAAAGCAGGAGACTTGATCGACCGCGTGGAGTCCAGTCCGGCGCGCGAGCTCTCTGTAGTGCAAATTGAGAGGATGCTGGCAGGCCCCATGGGAACCTCGGTGACAATTGCGGTGGTGAAAGAGGCCCAAGGCGAGCCGCAGAAAATGACATTGCAGCGCGTGCCGCTGGCCTACCCGGGTGTGGTGGCGAACATGGTGGATGGCAACACGGCTTACCTTCGTGTGGCGACGTTCAACAAAGGCATATCAGCGGAGATCTCCAGAAAACTTAATGAGCTCATTGCAAGCCACGCCGACAAAGTAGTGCTTGACCTGAGGAATTGCGCGGGCGGGGATGTGGATGAAGCTGTGCAGACTGCCAGCTTATTCATGGACAAAGGTCTGGTGACCTACGCGCAGGGCCAGCGTTATCCGCGCCAGGAATTTCCGGCCAAGCCGGCGGGCGCAGTCGTCAAGCTTCCTTTGGCCGTTCTAATTAACCAGTCCACCGCGGGTCCGGCAGAGTTGGTGGCGTCGGCGGTCCTCGGTAACCACCGCGGCGACGTGGTGGGCGTCAGAAGCTTCGGCGAAGGCGTCGTGCAAAAAACAATTCCGGTGGGTGACGGCTCCGGGCTGCTTCTTTCAGTGGCGAAATATTATGGGTCGGATGGCAAGGCCATCAACGATAACGGCGTCACGCCCAATGTGATCGAATCGTCCCGAAGCGAGAGCGCAAGCCTGGATGAGGATAACAGCTCACAGGGATCTGAGCACTTCGGCGATAAGGATGACCGGCAACTGCAGAAGGCAATCGAAGTTCTAAAACAGGCGGCTGCTCCGGCGAAAGCCGCGTGAGCGGTGATCCCCTCTCTCGACACAGGCGCTTCCCTCTGATAAGCCCACGGCAGAACCACGGGTCCGGAAGCTGGTGCAAGCCAGCGGCGGCGCTCCGCGCTTTTCTCTCCCCGACATCCTTCAATATTTCTTTTTTCTTTCTGATTTTCCTGGCCTTGTTTTCGAGCGATTGCTCGCGGAAGAAAACTGTTCAGAAACAAGTTAAGGAGTTCGATCGGCGCGCCATTGCCCTCCGTGTCCTAAAGGCCATAGAGCACGCCGGTGGATCTGACGTCTGGGTGAAAGCCGGCACACAATCCAGCTTGAGTTCTTCCCTCGCGAACCGAGGCAGCGCGCCTCCTGAAGTGCTGGCGGATTCATCGCACTTTGACGCCGTGGTCCGGGCCATCAGAGCGCAGGGAGAGGTGGAAGGATTGAAAACTGCGATTCATATGAAGGATTCCAATGAGCGTTTAAGGTCGGCGGAAATACGGTTGTTGCGGCAAAACGAACTTGTCATCCATTGGCGCGTTCGCGAGGTTTCTAAACTTCTGCGCGCGGCAATCGTCATCGACGATATGGGAGGGGACCTGAACGCCGCACACCAGTTGCTCCGCCAACCGTATCCTTTAACGTTTTCAATTCTTCCCGACCTTCCCCACTCCGCTGAAACCGCTCGCCAGGCGCACGCCGCAGGGCGAGCGGTGATGCTTCACTTGCCCATGGAGCCTGAGCCAGGTTCCGGCGCGCGCACCGGGCAGGGTGGGATTACAGTGGGTATGCAAGGCGATGCGGTGGCTCGGATCATCCACTCAGACCTTACTTCTGTTCCATTCGCCGAAGGTGTGAACAACCACATGGGCTCGCGCGCCACCGCAGATGCCGCGCTGATGCGCGAGGTGATGCGCATTCTGGCGGCGAGAGGGCTTTACTTTGTGGACAGTCGCACCACGGCGGAGACCAACGCGCTGAATGTGGCGCGCCGCATGGGCCTCGCGGCATTCTACCGTTCGGTTTTCCTGGATGACACGGAAAGCGTCGCCTATACGCTCCAACAGCTCAGGACGTTTCGCCAAGTGATTGAAGTGCAAGGCGTCGCTCTGGCCATCGGCCACCCGCACCCCACCACCATCGAGGCTCTCGCCAAATTTCTTCCAGAATTCGAACGTGACGACATTCAGTTAATCCCAGTTTCCCAACTCGTCCACCTGCCCGAAGCTGCGCGCCTCCAGCCGCCTCGCAATCCCAAAGTTGCTCCGGGACATTAGTTCCGCCCGCCTTGATTTATGTAGCCCGTCAGACATATCCGTACTTGTAACGCCGCCGTTTAGGGCGGCACGTGCCGGGCTAAAACCCGCCTCCACAGCGGAGGCCACGAACATGGCCGCGCAATAATATCGCAGGGAGACAGTCCTATGGCAGAGTGCGTGAGACACGGCGCAAAAAATAATCAGCGCTTGGTTTTATTTTTTGTCGGAGGGAGGCGGTGCTGATGGGGGTGGGGATGGTGGTGGTGTAATGGTGACGTCCTGGTCCAGCCGCATGCCAATCAAGGAGCCGGCGGCCAGGGCAGCCTGCTTGCCATGTGGGATAAGTAGAGCGGCCGCGATACCCCCGGCCGCCGCGGCAATGCCAGGGCCCATGCCTAATGCCGCACCGGCCGCCGCAGGTGCAATCACAATCGCAGCGCGTTCTTTGACCGAGGGCCCACGGCCCTTCAGGTCGCCTTCCGGCCCGACATTCGGATCGCTGCCACCTTCACTGGAGAAGACTTCCGTCAGCGACCCGAGGATGGCCACTTTTTCCCCGTTCGACATCTCAAGCGTGTCAAAAACAATGGTCAAGTAACCGCCTTTGCCCCGTCGCGCGGCGGCCTTGACTTCGCCGATGTGTCCATCAATTCGCAAGCCCTTGGACAGCACTTCCTGGTCTTCAACGGCAACAGGATCAATCAGCGTCGTTATCACCCGGTCGCCCGGCTTGGATGTCTTGGAATTGATTGCGGTGTGCAGTTGGAGCTTGAATTCCGTCCCCTCAGGTATCGTGTATTCTTCGGTGCTGGATGTGTCATCGTCTTTCGCGGCGCTGTCCTGGGCCGCCAGCTTGGAGGCCACGGCCAGGGTCAGAAGGCCAATCATCACGCCGCATCTAAACTTTCGATTCATTCCCCATCTCCCGGATTGATCTCCCGCCAGCACAACTCTGAGCACATCCCAACATCCTGCCTTCCATTTCACCATCAAACCTCCGGGACAGTCAAAGAGAAAATGTAGTTTCCGCCCACATTCGATTCCAAACATTTGGATGCAGTCGCCGCCCTCAAGTTGGATCGATTATTGAAATGTCCGGAAAGGCGCGTGATGGGCGTGAACCCATTGCCGGGACAATCCAGCAGCTTTTCCACAGCTTTCCCAGGGGGCTGCCCTGATTCTTCCCCGCTTATCTCCCGAATACCAGAAGGGTAAAAGAGTTGGGAACCAGCGATGGCCTGGTGCGCCGCTGGGTCGCCGTGGGGGCTGGAGCAGGGCCAAATTCGGCTGTGACCAAATAAACCCGGTGAGTTTTGGCGTCCAGTGCCATGGTGCGGGCCCCACGTTGCGTCTGAACATTTTCAACTACGGTGAATTTGTCCGGCGAATCTTCATGCACCACGGTCAGCGTGCCGTCACCATTTGAACTAAAAACAAACCTGGTTTTGGGATCAAAAGCGTTGGCGTCCACACCCTGGCCAATGGGCACGGTAGTGATGACCTTGCCGCTGTCAGCGTCCATCACGGTCATCATTTTATTGTGGCATCCACTGAAAATCCGCCGGTGCTTGGAGTCTATCGCCATGCCAGACGGCGACTCGCCCGGCGCCATCGGCCATGTATTCAAAATTTTTAGGGTCTTCGAATCAAGGGCAACCACCTTGCTCTTGTCTTCCAGATTGACATAGACATGGCCCTTACCATCTGGGGCGGCGAATTCAGGCCTTCCACCCAGTGGAACGGTTCCGACTACTGTGCCGGTCGCGGCGTCAATGGCGGTCGTGCTATCGCCACGCCCGTTCATGGTGAAGACGCGATGCGATGCGGGATCGTAAATAATGCCGTCGGGCCCCTGGCCGGTCGGGACGGTTCCCAATACTTTCAAAGTCTTGAGATCGAAGAAGGTCGCCGTGTTGGCTCCGCCATTGCTCGTGTAACCCCGGCCCACGTCTGACGCCAGGGCGATGCCGTGCACGCCCTGGGTGTCAGGGATATCACCCACCATGGCGTAGGTATCCGCATTCAGCACCATCACGTGCGTGCCTCGCGAAATGAACAAATGGCGATGGGCGCTGTCAACTGTCATGTAATCCCAGAACCCTTCTCCGCCCAGAACTACTTTTTTGAGGAGGTGGTAGCCACTTGACGCTGGAGCGGCGCCGGCCAAATTGCAAAACAGCATCATTGACGACAGTAAATATAAACCTCGGAAATAATTATTTTTCATTTGAAAAGTCTCCAATCCGCGGTCACGCCGCGCGGCTGACCGCCGATGAATTTAACCCTGTGACATTTTTCATCGAGAGGACAAACTCTACCACTACTCAGAATAATCGAAACTAATTTTTTAATTGCCGCTCCCAACCGAAACGTATTGACGGCAATCGATTGGAAAGGTCACTCACACTGATAGTGACGCCTCCATCGGCTGGAGGGTTACGGGGGCCATAATATGATCGAAACGCCGCTTAAGGTTAAGGAGTCCCAGCCGATGCGTTTGATGGGATTGCATCAATCCCGGCGTCAAACGTAATTCTGAAGGACGCGGGCAGAATTTAATCTATAATTCATGGGCGGGCCTTAATCCAATCCGAGGGAACAAAACATGAAACGTCCATTGAAATTCTCCCAGGATACATTAATCATTTCGGTTTTCCTTGTCTTCTTCACTCTTTCCGCCCTGATCTTTCCAACATTTGGATTACCGCTTGCGGGTCAGGACCCGGCCGAGCCGCAGGGAGGAAAGCCCGCTATGAAGTTGCTGCCGCCGCCTGCGGGAAGGATTGCGCGAGCAAACATCAACACAAAATCGCTGCGAGCCACTATCGGGGAACTTGTATCCTGCGGGACGCGGCTCTCCATTTCTTCCTGGGACGATCCCAAGCGTGGAGTGGGCTGTGGGCGCGACAAGGTGGTGGCAAAATTCAACTCTATCGCCAAGACTTCGGGTGGCCGATTGCAGGTGATGGTGGATAAATTCCAGGCGACGTCGCCACGCACCTCCAATGCGCCCGCGCCCATGGAAAATATCTATGCCCTATTGCCGGGCAGCGATGCGAAGCTGGCAAAGACCGCCATAGTAGTTTCCGGTCACTATGACTCGATGCCCTCAAAAATAATGGACACGCAAGCGGACGCGCCCGGCGCCGATGACGACGCCTCAGGGGTCGCCGTGTCCGTTGAGTGCGCGCGGTTATTGGCGGGCGGAAATTATCGCGCCACGCTGGTGTTTGCTGCGGTTTCCGGCGAGGAACAGGGATTGCTCGGCGGCACAAGACTTCTGGAATATCTCCGGCAAAACGGCTACACCGTCGGCGCGATGCTCGATAACGACATTGTTGGCGCAGATTTCGCGCCCGGCGCCCCGCATCGGGTGCGGGTGTTCTCCGGCGGCGGGCCCGATGGCGTTGACTCCCCCTCGCGAGAGCTCGCGCGCAGGGTGGAAGAGATCGACGGGCTGCCGAGTATCCGCATGATCTTCCGCCATGACCGCCTGGGGCGCGGCGGCGATCACCAACCCTTTGTGGACGCCGGACTTCCCGCCGTGCGTTTTACCGAGCCACTGGAGAACTACCACCACGAGCACCAGACGCCGCGCTTGGAGAATGGTATTGAGTATGGCGATTTGATCAAGTTCCTGAATTTCGATTTTCTGGGAAACGTTGCCCGCGACAATGCCGAGGTGATGCGCGAGCTTGCCCTGGCGCCCGCGCCGCCTGAGGGCGTGACGCTGTCCGGCGCTGTTATGCCGGACACGAAGTTAGCCTGGGCATCCCCCGATGATCCTGAGCGCGCCGGCTTTGAAATACTGTGGCGTGAGACCACCAGCCCGCGCTGGTCCGTGTTTGAATTTGTAGATAGGGGAACAGAGGCGGTCTTAAAAGGCGTGTCTACGGACAATCACTTTTTCGCCGTGCGCTCAGTGGGGAAGAATGGCGCGCGGTCAATCGCCGTGGCTGCGGAACTCCGGCGACGAAAATAAGCCGGAAATCTAAGGAATGCATCCGTCCGTTTTCGTGTCGCTCAGGCGGCTGGAAAAATTAAGTGGAGAATCCAGAAGCAGACAGCCGAGACCAGTCCCGCGATAGGAATGGTTAGAACCCACGCCCAGACGATTGTCTTGGCCACACCCCATCGCACCGCGCTCAGTCGTTGGATGCTGCCCACACCCATGATGCCGCCGGCAATGGTATGCGTGGTTGAAACGGGAATCCCTGCGAACGCCGTGCCCAGAATGCTGGCAGCGGCGGCCGCCTCAGCGCAAAAGCCGCCGAATGGTTTTAGTTTCGTAATTTTCATGCCCATCGTTCTTACGATTCTCCAGCCGCCGAATAAGGTGCCCAGCCCCATCGCGGTGTTGGCCATCAAGATGACATAGCGCGGAACCACAAAGGTCTGCAGCATTCCCGCCGCAACCAGCGTCGTCGTGACGATCCCCATGGTTTTTTGCGCGTCATTCATGCCATGGCCCAGGCTTACCGCCGCGGCAGATACGAGCTGCAGCTTACGGAAATAGTGGTCTACCCGCAGAGGCGAAGTGTGACGAAAGATCCAGGAAACGCCTATCATTAATCCAGCACCCAGCACGAAGCCGATGAGGGGCGAGAGAACAATAAAAAGTAAAGTGGTGGTCCATCCCCAAGGGATGATTACGCCCCAGCCTGCCTTGGCCACGGCCGCTCCCGCGTAACCCCCGATGAGGGCATGGGAGGAGCTCACGGGAATGCCGAAGTACCAGGTGATCAAGTCCCAGAAGATGGCGCCGAGCAGTCCCGCAAGGATCACATAGAGGTTTACAAATTTTACATTAATCATGCCCTTGCCGACGGTGTTGGCCACGGCCGTGCTAAAGGTGAAGGCGGCAACAAAATTGAAAAATGCCGCCCAGATTACCGCGACCCGCGGGGATAGAACGCGGGTGGAAACCACCGTGGCGATGGAATTGGCAGCATCATGAAACCCGTTGAGGAAGTCGAAAATCAGGGCAAAAAAGATGATAAGAATGGCAAACCAGAACATAGTCCTCGCTTTACGGCCGAACCAGGAAGTGATGCGTGAAGCTTAGAACCAGGAAGAAGGGTTCCTTAAGTCCGGAAAGGCCAGGCCGCGGAATCATATTCCGCCAAAGTTGAAGCTTTCAAGCGGACTTCAAGACGACAGCCTCCAAAACATCTGCCACGTCTTCGCATTTGTCCGTGGTCGCTTCCAGGACTTCGTAAATCTCTTTCCACTTGATGACTTCAATCGGTTCGGTGGAATCTTCGAACAGGCGGGCGATGCATTCGCCCTTGATGCGGTCGGCATCCTTCTCAAGTTGTGTGAGCTGGTCACAATACTCGAGAATGTTTTGCGGCTTGTGCAATTGCGAAACGGCTTTCACCATGATTTCCGTGGCGTGAAGAATCACATGGGCGAGCTGCTTGGCTCCCGGGGACACCGCTTTAACCTTGTAAATTACTACCCGGTCGGCGACCGAGTCCACCAGGTCAAGAACGTCATCCAGCGACGACCCGAGGGCATGAATGTCTTCGCGGTCGAACGGGGTGATGAAGGTCCGGTTGAGCTTCATCATTAATCCGTGAGTGAGTTGGTCGCCTTTATGTTCGATAAACTTGATTTCAGCCACGCGTTTTCCAACGTCGCGAAAATCCTCGAAAAGGTCCACCAGCTTTTGGGCAGCTTCGCGGATGTTTTCAGCTTGCTCGGTGAAAAGTTCAAAAAACTTCTCATCGTGGGGAATCAATTGCATGCCGACACCTCAATTTTAAACAATTCGATAGTTCCTTCAAATACAGCCCTAGGGCTCCGTCCTATCTGTCGGTTCAACAGACGGTGCACCGCCAGAGGCGCCCTGCAAGTAGGGGGACTGGAGATTCCAGCTCAAAACGTTGTTTATGAATTGAAAAAACTCTACCACGCCGGCAGCTTGCCGCAACTATATTTTATTCGCTGGGGTGGGTTTTGGTAAGGGACGGTGTGAACAATAACCTTGCGCGGAACCCCGACCGCCTAATCCTCAATGAAGCTCATACACGTCGGCACGGTTTTAATTGCGCGTTTCCGCATGATGGCGGACGTCGATACCTTCGACAAGAAAGACAACGTCCTCAGCGATGTTGGTGGCGTGGTCGGCAATGCGCTCCAGGTTGCGCGCGACAACGATAAGGTCTAGAGATTGGCGGATCGTGCTGGGATCTTTTTCCATATAGGATACCAATTCGTTGGAAATTGCGTCCCGCATCTGGTCCACCGCGTCGTCAGACACGAGGACCTCCCGTGCCAGGTCTGCATTTCGCTTCACAAAAGCGTCCAACGCTTTTCGCACCATGGATTCCACCACGTTCGCCATGCGCGGGATATCAATCAAAGGTTTTACCAGCGGCTCATGGATCAGGGATAGCGCGCGCTCGGCAATATTCACGGCGTGATCGCCCATGCGCTCTAAATCGTTATTGATCTTGATGGCGGCGGTGATAAAACGCAGGTCGATGGCCACAGGCTGTTCCAGGGCGAGCAGCCCCGTCGCCAGGTCATCTATTTCAATCTCCATCTGATTGATGCGAGCCTCGTTTTGCAATGCCTGCTGTGCCTGCTTCTCGTCCTTCTCAGTCAGTGAGAGGATACTGCGGTAAATTCCGGACTCCACCAGGCCGCTCATCTCCAGCAGCCGCTTTCGG
>DASYXZ010000115.1:0-3367 GCA_035934315.1 Terriglobia bacterium
AGATGAGAATCCCCGCCTGGTGGTGCTATCCGTGGATGGCTTGCGCGCCGATTTGGTGTGGCGCCCCGATTATTTCAAACTAAAAATTCCCGCCTTGCGAAAATTAATCAAGGCGGGCACAAGCGCTGAAGGGATGCAAAGCGTTTTTCCTTCCACCACCTATCCGGCGCACACGACGCTGGTGACGGGAGTGCCGCCCAGAGTTCATGGAATTTACAGTCACCTGGATTCGCGGGACCCGAGCGCCACGGCAAGACCGTGGCACTGGTTTGCGCGGGCCATCAAAGTGCCAACGCTTTGGGACGCGGCTCGCGAGGCGGGGCTGACGACGGCGTCCATTGGTTGGCCCGTCAGCGCGGGCGCGGCCATCGATTACAATATCCCTGAAATTTGGGACCCGGCGGCTGCCGATCTCTACAAGAGCTTTGAAACTGCGGCGGAGAATTCAACCCCGGGTTTGTTCGATGAAGTAAGAAATGATTTGCAAACCCTTCCTCCCGATGCGACGCATGACCGGTTGCGCACCGAGGCCGCCCTTTATCTTTGGCGACAATATCATCCCGACCTCCTCTTGATTCATCTCGTGGTATATGACGAGATGGCCCATCATTTGGGTCCATTTTCTCCGCAGGCGCTGGCGGCGTTGGAGCAAACGGACATGGAAATCGCCCGCATCCGAGAAGCGGTTGGCGGGCGCGTCACCTGTGTTGTTCTTTCCGACCACGGATTTGTTTCTGTTGAAAAAGAAGTGGCGCCTCAGGTGGCCCTGGAGAATGAAGGATTATTCGGTCGGAATTCCTTTGGCAAATTGCAACTGAAAAAGCTTGGAACGATCCACGCCGGCGGATCGTTTGCAATTTACTGGTTGAAGGCTCCCACGCTGCAGGATCGCCGGGCACTGGCCTGCGCGGTTGGCCGGATTTGCGAAACGGGCGCGGTGGCTGAAGTTGTGGATCGCAAAAAACTTCGCGCGCTGGGCGCCGATCCCGACGCCGAATTAATCCTTGATGCTGCGCAAGGGTATTATTTTTCCGACCGAAATAATGGTCCTTTGGTTCGCGACAGTGTTGATGACCGTGGCGCGCATGGCCACCTGCCCTCGCAAGCGGGTCTCGATGCCTGTTTCATCGCAGTTGGGCCCGGCATAAGGAAAGGGCAAACCTTGGGACAAATCTCTCTGACGCAAGTGGCGCCAACTCTCGCCAGGGTTTTGCGGTTGCCTGCCGATGCGCTGGTCACAAAAGCTGAGGCTCTCGATCTTACCTGACGAAATAAGGAAATGGAGGGCCGACTTTCAGGCCATCATTGCTCCTGAATATTTTGCGTGCTGACCTGACTGTCGGCGCCACAAAAGCAGGCGCACGAGTTTTTTCTCGACGGACTGAATCCATCTCTCTACAATGTTAAATCTGGTTTTCATGGGAAATTATTTCACAAGCAAGCTCCGCAGGGTTGTCTTACTGGCGTTTGCGCTGGGATTCGCCGCGTGTTGCATTGGTTGCCGTCGCGCGGCCACGCGTCCGGTAACCGATCAGGTGGTGGTTTTGGGATTCGACGGAGCCGATCCAAACCTGCTTTCAAAATGGATGGCCGAGGGAAAGCTTCCCAACCTCGCTCATCTGGCGCAGACCGGGACTTTCCGCCCATTGGGCACCACCAATCCTCCGGAATCGCCGGTGGCTTGGGCGACATTTGCAACCGGGCTGAATCCAGGTGGCACGGGCATTTTTGATTTCTTAAAGCGCGATCCCAAAACTTATCTTCCAGAACTTTCCCTGGTGGCGAAAGAACCTCCAAAATTTCTTTTTGGATTAATTCCCATCAAGGCTCCCAAAGTTACCAACGAGCGCGGCGGAACTCCTTTCTACAAAGCCGTGGCCGATGCCGGATACAAAACGACCGTTATCCGAATGCCCCTTGAATTTCCGCCCACCCATTTGCGCGGGGGGAAGCTCCTGGCCGGTCTGGGTGTGCCAGACATTCGCGGCACTTGGGGAACTTTTTTTTATTTCGGTTCCGACCTCACCCAGTGGGATGTGGGCGACACGGAATTTGGCGGCAAATTGGTGCGGTTGGAGTTGCATGCGAACGAGGCCGCGTCATCTATTGAAGGCCCAACGGATCCCACCGCCAAATCTTTTGCGCGAATCTCGGTCCCGGTTGATTTCCAGGTTGCCCCCGAGGGTGATGCCGTCACCATTCATCTCCAGGGGCGCACCGAAACAGTTGGAGAGCAGCGTTGGAGCGATTGGTTTCGGGTGAAGTTCCGAATCAACTTCTTTCTTTCGGTTAATGCGATTTGCCGGTTTTATGTCCTCCAGACTTCCCCGGATTTGCGCCTTTACATGTCGCCGCTGAATTTGGACCCGGAGTCGCCGGCCCTGCCCGTTTCTTCTCCCACAAAATATACCGCGGAGTTGGTGAAGAAGTTTGGACTCTTTAAAACGCTGGGCTGGTGGCATGACACCTGGGCGCTGAACGAGGAAAAAATCGACGAAGGCGTTTTTCTGGATGACTTGATGCGTACTGACCAGTTGCAGGCGGACATCACGCTGGATGAGCTGAAGAACGATCCACCCAGCCTGCTCGTTTCCGTTTTTACCGGCACCGACAGCGCTTCACACATGTTTTGGCGTTTGATGGACCCGCAGCATCCGCGCTATGACCCCGTGCTGGCCGCGAAGTATGGCAACGCGATTGAGCGCGTCTACGAGCACATGGACCGGATCGTGGGCGAGGTTGAACGCGCCATGAAACCGGGCGCAACGCTGATTATCGTATCGGACCACGGCTTTCATACCTGGAGGCGAGGGTTTAACACCAACACCTGGCTGGTTCAGAACGGTTACATGACTCTCAAAAATCCCGGGGCGCAGGAAAAGACTTACAATCTCGATCAGCTTTTTGGCCAGGGAAGTTTTTTTCCCAATGTCGATTGGAGCCGCACGCGCGCCTATGCCCTCGGCCTGGGGCAAATATATTTGAACCTGCGCGGCCGCGAAAAGTTTGGGATTCTGAATCGGGGACCGGAAACGGACCAACTGCTCGATGAAATTCGGCGCAAGCTGCTGGCGTTTGAGGATCCGGACACTCATCAGCCGGTGGTCGAGAATGTTTATCTGGGACGCGACATTTTTCACGGCGCGCGCATGGCCGATGCTCCGGAGATTCAAATCGCTTTTCGCGATGGTTACCGAACGTCATGGCAAACCTCGCTGGGTGCGATCCCGGCAGGCATTGTGGTGGCCAACATGAAGAAATGGAGTGGCGACCATTGCGCCTCCGACCCCAGCGATACTCAGGGAATATTTCTTTCCAATCGCCGGCTTCAGACTCCCGATCCCCACATTAAGGATATCGCGCCAAC
>DASYXZ010000144.1:0-3856 GCA_035934315.1 Terriglobia bacterium
AGGGGAACGGGTGCAATCTTATATGAGACTTGCGCCCAGGCCATCGCGCCGCAAAAACATTGTGCTGCAAGAAATAATCCGACGAATGTTCTCTGCCTCATTATTAATTCGCCTCCCTATTAAAATAACGCACTTATATAAGATGCCCTTGCCGCGCCAAAAGTTAACAGGGGAAAATGGGCAACAGCCTGATTCTCATGTAGCGTCGCCCTTCAGGGCGGCAATTGCCACGCTGAAGGGCGGTACCACACGGTAATTGCCGGGTTGAAGCCCGAGGCTGCGAAGACTTTAAAAGCAAACAAAAACGGGGAGCCTGATCGCATCAGCTCCCCGTCAATCTTAGATCGTTCCCGGCCATCACTATAGATTGAAAGTGCCCACAAACGCGCTACGAGCATCGTCGCGCGTCCACACCTGGCCCAGGCCCCTGCCGTTGAATCCTTCCTCCAGCGTAAAAGCGGGCATGGCGTGTGCAAGCTTGGTGAGTGGTGCGTAATAGACCGATTCGTTCCCGCACAGATGATCGCCGGCGCACATGCCGCGCGTGCTGATGTGGGCCAGCTTTCCGGCCGTCATCGTAACGGATCCGTGCATTTCGCCCATCTCAAGTTTAATGGGAGCCGCATCCACGCGCACCACGTGATCCAGCAATTCGCCGCCCGCCGACTTGGCGAATGCCTGGAGCGCGGCTCGTTGCGCGCCGTTGGCGCGGTCGTCCACAATCAAAACCGATTTTGCAGGATAGGGATTGTGAAATTCGTCGCCGAGGGTTGAATGGGCGATAACGACCGCAACAACGCTCATCCCGTCCAGGTTGACTCCGGCGAAACTTCCGCGGTTAATCCGCCACGCCATCATCGCCTGCTTGCCCTCCAGATTCACTTCAGAATTGGCGAAGCACGGCCCGGTGAAAATATCCGCGCTGCGCACTTCCACATAGTCGCCCTTGATGGCGGCACTGGTTGGTCGGACTGCGCCCGCCACAAGGAAGAGCGCGACGAAACCCAGACCCAAAAACTTTTTCATTGTCATTCCTCCCGATAAAGACTCATAAGCCTAGTGTGATTATAACGCTTCATCATGGCGCAAATCAACCTTACTGAAACGTCCTGCTAATTATGATGCGCGGCGAAAGTGTGGAGTTACTTCAACAGCTCGTCTATAGATGTAAAAAGGAGC
Source organism: Terriglobia bacterium (assembly GCA_035934315.1). Lineage (GTDB taxonomy): Bacteria > Acidobacteriota > Terriglobia > UBA7540 > UBA7540 > DASYXZ01. Next base: position 1,180 of record DASYXZ010000144.1, read on the forward strand.
AGTTCTCAAGCGGTAGGTCAAGGAGAAGATTTGGCGGTGAGTCAAGTCGTTACAGCGCCTCGTAGCACTCGCGTCCGGCGCTGCAGCCGCCCGGTTCCGCCACCTGGCCATCGGGACCCAGCACGTTTTGCGTGTGGCTGCACCAATAAATTCCGCTGCCGGTTTCGGTCATCTTAAAGTCAATCGCCGTCTCGATGAACATTTCCTTGCAGCGCAGGCGGCGGCAGTGCCCCTGGAGCGTTTCTTGCGGGTTGATAGCTTCTGACATGATCATGCCTCCTTATGCGCTTCATGTTCCTCGCGCTCTCCGCTTGCGGCTCTCAGGATGGCGCGCTTTACGGCCACGCGCGCCAGTTGCACTTTGTATTTGTTCTTGCTGAGCGGAGTCGCTTTACTCACGGCGGCTTTGCCCGCCGCATCAGCCGTTTCCTCGTTAATGGTCTTGCCCTCAAGCGCCTGGCCGCCTTCGGGTGATGGCCAGGGTGTGGGAGCCACGTGGCCCATCACCACGCGCGCGCTCTTCACCGTTTTGCCGTTTATGTGAAGGACTACCGCGGCTTGCACCAAGGGCCAATCCAATCCCTCTTTTTGCTCCACCGAATACCAGCCTGTCTTCGCTCCGTGCAGCGGAGGAACAACCACCTCTGTAATAATTTCGTTGGGCTTCAGCGCGTGCTCACGATCTCCGTCACCTTTCGGAATGACGAAGAATTGCTCGACGGGCAGCTCGCGCGGCCCATCCGGCCCGAATAATTTTAACTTGGCTCCCAAGGCAATCAAAATCACTGCCAGGCTCGATGGGCTCACAAAGTATGCCGGGCCATCATTGCCCAAAATGGCGTGATAACGGTTATCGCCCTCGGGTACCAGCGGTTTGCCGTTGTCCTGCGCCAGCAGACCATAGCCGGCGCGGTAATACCAGCAGCGGGGGCGCTGGCAAAGATTGCCGCCCACTGTTCCCACGTTGCGTATTTGCGGGCTGCCAACATCATTGGCCACGTCCACCAGCACGGGATAGGCGCGCCTGACCTGAGCGTTTTCCGAGAGATCGCTCAGCGTCACCATGGCGCCCACGCGCAGGCCCTCGCTGGGGCTGTAGCGCACAGTTTGGAGTTCCTTGACGGCGTGGAGGCTCACCACCCGCTTGGGCGTGGAGACAAAATCCTTGGTGCGATCCAGCAGGTCTGTGCCACCCGCCAGGATTTCCGACTCATCCCAATTGGCGGCCAGGAGCTTGACAGCATCTTCTTTCGTTGTGGGTCTTGCGTATTCGAATTGTTGCATCAGCCCTATCCTCCTCGTAGCGCCGGGCTTCAGCCCGGCATTTTGCCTTCAGCTTGCAATCCAACATGCCGCCCTAAAGGGCGGCGCTACCGAGTTTTTCATCAACTTGTCATACCTTCTCGAGTGCTGCCAGAACTTTGTCCGGCGTCAGCGGTAATGTAGCCACGCGCACGCCAATCGCGTTGGCCACGGCGTTGGAGATTGCCGCCCCCGGAGAAATCACTGGTGGTTCGCCCAGGCCAATCACTCCGCGATCGTCGTAGCCCGGGCCGGTCATCATGTGAACCTTCAGATCACCGATATCCGCGATGGTCGCCAGCTTGTAAAACTCCATATTGGGATTCAACATGCGCCCGGTCTGGCGGTCCATAATTTTTTCTTCATAGAGCGCGTAACAGACGCCCATGATCAATGCGCCATAAACCTGGCTTTCGGCCGTTGTCACGTCAATCACCAGGCCGCAGTCCTGTACGGCCACCATCCGGTTCATCTTCACGATGCCCGTTTCCGTGTCCACTGAGACGTCGGCGATTTGCACGCCGCCCACTCCACTGTCATTCAACTTGCACGGCGAATTCCTGGCTTGCTCGCCCTCCGCCTGGATGGGTTTCACACCCAGCTTCGCGCAAGCTTGCTTCCACGTGAGGCTCTTGGCGGAATTTCCTTTCACCTGGATTTTTCCACCGATGGCTTCCAACTGGTCCGGCTGTGCTCCCAGGCTTGGCGCGACGGCTGCGAATAATCCATCCAGGGCGTTTACCGCGCCGCGCCGGGTTGAACCTGAAACGCCGCCCACCGTTGTGGAGCCGCCCGAGGGGCCGTCGGGCGGATAATGGCTGTCACCAATGAGCACTTTCACGGCTTCGAGAGGAAGACCCAGCGTCTCCGCTACTACAATGTTGATCACAGTGCGCGTGCCGGTCCCCAAATCCTGGCTTCCAAGTTTCACTTCCACAGACCCATCCGGCTGGATGGTCACCAGGCATTTGCCGTTGTGGGGAGACCCGCCCCATGTATGCATGGAAACTCCCATCCCACGCTTGATGTAGCCGGAAGTTTTGTCGCCGCGCGGATGCCAGTTCTTTTTCCAGTCGGCAAGTTCCGCGGCTATTTGCAGCTCTTCACGATAAGTTTTGGCCAGCACTTCGTTGGGAGCAAGGTCAGCGTTTTTCAACAAAAATTCAATTGGGTCCATGTTGAGTTTGGCGGCAAGATCTTCAAACGCAGACATGGTGATCAGGCAAGCTTGTGGATGATTGGGCGCGCGCCAGGCGCGGCTGGGTCCGATGTTGGCGCTGACCACAGTATGGGTGCGCGCCCGATTGGGGAATTTATCATGGAAAACGTAGGGAATGGGAGGAACTCCGCTGCCGCCAACGCCGCCCGTGCCCCA